>CACWJQ010000012.1 GCA_902761225.1 uncultured Lachnospiraceae bacterium
CGGCGTGACCATCACGCACGATTCAGTTACCACACAGGAATATTAATAGTTCCGATAAGCTTCGATATACACTTCAATATACTCTTCACGGATTCCACTGTTGATCAATTCTTCTTTTCCCATATCAAGAACTCCATGAATAATTGTTCTGAAGTATTCATACCAGTCCGGATGATCTGTCCAAAAAGACTTATCAATCTGCGTTATCTTATACAGGATTTCTCCTTTTGAAAACAGTCCCGGCATCAGCGGATCCATATCCAGCTTTTCAGAATAGCGTGGCAAACATTGTTCCAATAATACTTTTTCGTCAAGACATACATACCACTCTGCAAATGTATATTCAGATAATGTTTTGTTCAGAACATTATAATAATTAATGGATCTGATCTCTTTAAAATATTCTACTGTCTCCTCAGGTAATAAATCCCGCCCGGTTTTGGATAATATATCCGGATTACTCATTTTAATGATCATTCTCTGTAAACCTCTGGTCGCACATAAAAACATCCCCCACATTATACCGCAACCAAGGGTAGAATGTGGGGGATAAACGCGAATATATGATCATGATAAGGGGAAGGTAACACTCCAGTCTCCTTCAATGGGACCGCCTGTGCAGGTCCAGAATTCTCCTCCTAATCTGTATTCCTGCAATTCCTCGGCAGGGATATCGAAGACATATTCCTCATAGCTGTCTGTATGACTTTCATCCCAGAAGGCATAACTGCCTGCATACAACACTCTGTCCGTGTCTTCTTTTTCCAGATACAGGAATCCATGATTGTCGGTGTGATAAATGTCATCATATTTTATCTGAACATGGAGCTGACCATCCACCAGTCCGTAACCGGTCAGGGTGACGCCCTCATCCAAAAGCACTTCTTCACCAGGAATGATAATCTGCATTCCGTCTTCTATATCGCTTCCGCTGTATCCTCTGAAATTCGGATCTGCAAGATACTCCATTATCACCGGAAGGTTTGCCGTATCAATCTGATCAATGCTCAGTTCGAAATGTTTTTTTCCTGTGAGGAGCTGACTGATGGAAAATGTGATCTTATCACCCGGAATAAGAACGTGATCCATCTGCTCAACAGAGATCATATATATAAGTTCGCCCGATTCTTCATCAAAGCCTGCAAGGGAGCATCCGCCCAACTGATCATAGGGAGTATGTATGCTGTAACTGTCGAACAGATCCGTTGTACCATCAAGTCTGTTATCCGTAAGGTCCTTCAGCGATATCAGCACCTCTGCCCTGTCATCATGCACATCGGCAGCAACAACCGTCATAAGTATCCCGCTGTCTTCGCATGACATATTTACCGGCTTTAACTTCTGGGCAAGTTCCGGGGATATCATGTACAGTATTTCATATACTTTTTCATTACCGGTCATCGCCATAACCGGAACAGTGATGCCCATACACAGTATCAGTGCAGCAGCTGCTACTGCCCACCTCCATGCATAAACAGCTCGTCTCTTTTTAACAGTCTCTGCTTCATATATAAGATCCGCATCTATCTCCGACATTCCGATCAATGCATCATATCCGTTCATATTTCATATCCCTCTCTTTCAAGATATTTCCTGAGTTCATTCCTCAGTCTGAAAAGCTGTGTCTTTACCTTGCTTTCCGAACATCCGAATTCTTCGGCTATCTGTGTCACCGTATCAAGATAGTAGTATCTCCTTATGAAGACCTTCCTTTTTTCTTCAGACTGCTTACAAAGGAATCCGCTGATCAGTCTTCCGAACTCCATCTCATCAATACGGCTCTCAACATTATCGGAAGAAGGTATGCACTGCTCCATTTCCTCAGACAGTTCCGTAATAAAGGCCTTTCTCTTAAGTCGCTCCCTTTGAACACATCTGTTTATGGAAATGTTGCGGACAATCCGCGACAGGAAAGCAGGAAAATAGTCTCTCGGCTTGCTGGGAGGTATTCTGTTCCATGCCTCCAGATATGTATCATTGACACATTCCTCTGCCTCTTCCGCATCACCGGTTATGCGCTTTGAGACAGACCTTAACATACTCCCGTACTTATCCGCCGTATGGGAAATTGCCGATTCATCCCTGTTAAGATAGAGATCTATTATCTTACTGTCTTCCAACTTTACTGTCTCCTTTTTGCCCTCTCACCATATATAGCAATTATTAAGGCAAAATGGTTACACATTTTCAAAAAATCAGCGGGACCTTAAATGGGTCCCGCCATGTTGCCCTGAATGATTTACTTTTCTTATACTTTCTTTAATATCAAATGATGGAAAAATGCTATCTCGCGAAATGCCGGCATTTCAGAAACTCTTAGTTCCAGATCCATCATCTTATGCTGCCATTCCTCATCAGGATGCTTATCCTGATTCTGCTGCAGATCCCAGAATGCACGTATTCCGTATACTTTTTCTATTCTCAGTTCCGGGATCCATTTTGTGATATCATCATCTTCATAATATCTGATCTCTCCGAATTTGGAAGCGGCACTGTTTTTCCCATCCAGCAGATCATTAGCCTTATCGAGATCATCCAGCAGAACCGCCATCTGCATTACCCTGCCGTTTCTGTTATGCTTGGCAATCGATAGAAAGCCTTCCGGTTTTAATACTCTTGTAAGTTCCTTCAGGATCTCACATTTATCATCCACATATTCCAACACATTGTGACAGATCACAACGTCGAAACTATTATCCGGAAACTGTGCCAGTGAAGTAACATCCCCGACGATCTGTGTGTAATCATTATTGTGCCAGGAGTCCTTGAGCATATCTTCCCATGGCTCAACAGCTGTTACGTTGTTATTTTCAGCAAAATGATCCGCGGTAATGCCTTCACCGCTTCCAAAGTCAAGAACAGTCTTTCCCTCTGTTCCGGCAAGCTGACTCCATACTATTCTCTTAAAAAGCCTTTCCCAGGCGGGAAGATCAGTTAGTTTTTTCATCTTTAATGTTCTCCTTGCTAAACTCCTATATATGCCGCTTCGTTCACATCGCTTTTCAGTTCCTTAAGTGCCTCGAAAACAGCATCGGGAGCAGGCTTCCTTCTTATGCCGGGCTTTTCACCTATGGCTACATCAACGAAATCCGAAAATATTCACCCGGCTCAAGATAATAATCCTGTACGTTTTTCATAATACCCTCATCAATAATGTGACCCGACAGCATATACCCAGCTCATGACACCTGCAAAGAACGATATTATAAGAAGAATGGATATTACTCCCTGGATCCTGCTCTCCTTTTTGGTCACGAGTCCCACAATCCCGAGGATCAGCGAAACCGGATTGGCCAGTATCAGTGCCAGGCCAATACCTCTGTCCCACATGACAGACCATATATTGGCAGGCTGATTATGCTCATATGTTCCGCAGAATGCATACGCAAATGACAGCACTGTCACAAATATATGTATTATCAGAAAGACCCCAGATAGTATAAGTGTGATAACAGAACTCTTAGATTTATTCATGATCACTTACCAAAGTTATACTGCATGAAATTGCCGTTATGCACAAATCCGTATGCGGTATACAGCTTCACTCCCATATCGGAAGCGGTGATATATATGGTTCCGCAGCCATACTCTCTTGCCTCGTTAACCACTCTGTCAAGCAATCTGGTTGCGATACCCATCCTTCTGTAATCCGGATCAGTGTACATGCTGGACAATATCCCTAGTTTTCCGGAAGGGCATGAGAAGTAAGGCGGCTTCTCCGCAAATGACATGCCACTCGTACCCACAATCCTGTCTCCGTCAAATGCCAGCCATGACACATATGTGCCGGCAGCCAGATTCTTCACATAAAAATCCCGAAGGGCTTTCTCCAGATTCACATCTTCAGGAACCGTTTTTCCTACCGATGTATACTCCTCTGTCATCTGACTGATCCTCATTTCTATGATCCTGTCCAGATATTCCTCTGTCAGTTTTTTGAATACGATATCCATTTATTCCTCCAATCTCGCACCGCACTCGGTACAAAACTTTGCAATATCCGCACTGCAAGGCGCTCTGTTTCAAAAATATAATCGTTATTCATCCTTTTTATCTCTGATTATTCTGTATTTATCAACCATACAAAGCCTGATTCCAATTCATATATCCGAAGATCAGATTTCCTTTATTTCTATATTGTTCTCTTTGAAAAAACTGACAATCCTGTCATGATTTTCTATCTGAAATCCATATAAGAAACCACTCTCTTCTTTGGGAATCAGATACAATCCGGTCTTAAGAACTCTCATGCACTGAAATGAATCCCACCCGGAAGATGTCTTCCTGTTACTGTGATTATCATACTCTATACCGTCTCCTGTGAAGGTAAATGTGATATGTCTGTCCGCATTAAGTGCTGTACGGTAATATTTCAGGCACCCGTAATAGCCTCTTGCCATGATCAGGTCAACCAGCAAAAGGCATCCAAGTGATATTCCGAGAATCGTGCTCCCGTCTATGACCATCATCTTGATCACCCATATCATGCACAATATGCTCGCGGCGAACCAGACCGGATAGATAATGAAATAATTCCGGATCCTTCTGGCCGGATTCCTGACCAGCAATTTCTGAATGAGTGATACATTGATAGACTCTTTGATATACTCTTTGGATACCTCGATACATTCAATGGTCATTTCAGCATCTCCCCTTTATAAATGAGACAGTTTCCAATCCATATCTGAATTTATCAAAAAAGCCCGGGGAAGGCAACTCCCGGGCTTCTGCTCACGCTATATCCAGTTTCTTTCCTTTTATGATCCGGATCACTTGGTATTAATGGCATTTTCAATGGCCTGTCTTGCTTCCGCGAACCTTCTGCTGTCCGCATCCTTGTCAATGCCTGCCGCATACCCGCCGGATGTGTTGGCTGAACCGGCTGTTTCAACACGTATATAGTAACTGGAACCATCGTCTACCGTATCCTTTGTTGACATATCCTCATCTAACTCCATGAAATTCACTCTTGTAAGGATATTTACGATGGTGGTCCACTGCAGATCTGACATTTCATACTCTGTTACTTCATATCTGTCTTCAGAGGGCAGTTCTCCCGCAAGATAGTCATAGTTCTTATCAGACTCGGGATTGATACTGTACTTTTGTACATGAAGGTCGGGGGTAAGTATATACATATCCACGTGGCATATACCGCCGGGGTAGACAACATAAGTGACACGGTTTACGTCGATTGGGCCTCTCTGCTGTCCGGCAGTATTTTCAGCGGTATCATCGGCAATATTTCCACCAACCATCTCACTGATCTGCTGGGAAAGATTCTGCTGCGATTCCCTCAGCCCCTCAACCTGCTGTCTGAACTCTTCATCCTGTATGCGCTCATTAACCTCTGTGCGCATCTGTGCCTGATCGGCTTCCAGTCTCCTGAGGTATGCGCGGGACCCGAACACAACGATCAGGGCCGCGAACGCTATTATCATCATAACTACATTTTTGTTTTTCATAATAAATCCTTCCTACACAGATGACGATATACTCAGGTCTGCCATAACCCGGTCATCCGTAATGATCTCATGTTATCTTCCGCAGTGCGGACAGTGTTTATTCAGCACGGCATTGAAGCTCGCTCCGCATGACGAACACTCAACCCTTGCCATTGCTCACTCTATATTCGGATGCTTATTCCCTTGGCATATTATCCCATCCATAAGGACTTTTCTTTTCCTCATTCCACTTGCCGCTCCCGTCCAGATTCCAGCATTGGTCCCACTTATATCCGTGTGCTGATTCATACTGAGCCTCGGTTCCGGGATTATGGATTTCGTGGGAATTGATCTCGATATGACTTATATAGGTATTTTCGGTGGAATCACTGACCGTTATCCATTCATCATCTGACAGATACAGATAGAAGCCGTCTACCCGGGACATGTCGGTATCCTCTTCAAAAGAAAGAGTCAGATACACATCCCCATTCTTCACATTATAAACTGCATCCTCAGGTCTGACATTTCGAACGTTCCTCCTGCAGGCATATATTCCGTCGGTATAACCGGCCCTTTCCACGTCATATCCGTTGAAAACACACAGACCTTTGTCAAATATATAAGTGATATTACTTCCGTCAATGACCGCCCCTTTGATACCCAGAATGTTATCGGAAGAGTATTCGTATCTGACGGCATCATTGCTGAAATCAATCACCTTCAGACCTCTGATCTTACCCGCCACAAATGAAACCGCAACAAACACAAGCGCCGCAATTGCCAGAATGATCCACTTCCATTCCAGGGCAGTCTTAATCAGGCTCTTTTTCTCATCCGATCCGCGGACTTCCCTTTCATGTGCAAGATGAATTCCTATATGACCGATACCCAGTATGACCACAGAGATGATCAGCAGGATATTGGTTCCGTATATTCCCAGGAGGAAAAATGCAAGCACGGGAAGCGTTGCCCCGGCAAGGGGAAAACCGGCATAGCTGCGGTACTGGTCACTCATTTTTCTCTCACCCTTGAGCTTAAAGTAGCGGTGCCAGTACATCTCATACAGGATCATCAGGAAAAAAGAGACCGCAAGCCACAGGTCCCACCACTTAAGCCCGTGAAGATTGAAATCCGAGAACACAAGAACAATGGCAGTGACAAGAACCTCTCCCATTCTCTCAAATGCCAGAAGTACCTTGTTTTCATTTTTTACATAAAGGTCATAATCCACGGGCTTATTTCCGGCCCATTTTATATTGGGTACAAACAGCATGATCAGATATATGAGACCGATGTATGAAAATCCAAAATGCATATCAGATAACCTCATTCAGATGTAATGGACTCGATCAGATACAGAAAGAACGGCCCGTCCGCAAAACGAAAATAATACATAAGTCCAAGAACACCTATGATGATATGCAGGATAATGCACAGAACCATTTGTATCCGTGCGGAACTCTTTAACAAACGGAATTGACCGATCACGAAAAAGATCATTTTCAGCAAAATGAACGTAAGCTCGCAGCAGCCGGCGCCGAAGCGATACTGTATCTGGCTCTCCATTTCACCGAACCAGTCCTCATATTCGATAACATCGTATCCTACCATGTTCCGAAAAAAAGAAGGGATAAACCGGATGAATATACCCAGCAGAATAAGGTCCGATATGACACAGATAATGCTTATAACTCTCTTTTTCTTCATAAAGAAAAGCCTCCCTGCAAATGTTCTTCTGACTATATAGACGAAAAAAACATCTGCAGGTCACAATTGAAAAATCAATCTCTCCGTGGCCATATCATTTCACGCTCATGTCCGGCTGCGATGCAGCTGTCACATAAGCGATAACAGCTCTTCTCTTTTAGCCGAGATCTCATTCAGAAGCGGAGTATAGTCCGCCTCGGTCCGGGCACGCAGAAGCTCGGTCATCTCACAGACCGGCTTATAAATGGGTGTAAGGGCAAGATTACCCACCACCCCTTTAAGGGAATGGGCCGTTTCAAATGCACCGTCCAGATCTCCTGCTGCGATATAGTCCTCAAGCTCCTTAAAGCACTTGTTCTCGAGGGCTTTTCCTATCAGCCTTATATAGAAATCCCGGTTGTCCATGCACCGCTTAAGACCGTCCTCGGTATCAGCGCCGTATTCTTTTAATGCTTCAAGAGTAAGCATGCTTCTGATCTCCTTTCGGTCTCTCAGCCTTTCCCTTCCTTCTTATCGTTAAGGAATCTCTCAAACTCATCGGCAGGTACAGGCTTTGAAAAATAATATCCCTGAATAATGGCACAGCCCAGCCTTTTAAGTTCGAGGTACTGCTCCTCAGTCTCAACGCCCTCAGCTATGACCGGGACCTTCAGATAATCGGCGATGTCTATGACTATGCTGATCATCCTGGTATCATTCTTCTTTTCAAATGCAGTTCTGATGAACTTCATGTCCAGTTTCAGGGCATCGATGGGAAGCTCAGAGATCATATTCAGGGAAGAATAGCCTGAACCGAAGTCATCCATCTCAATGAAGAATCCGTGCTCCCTGAGGGCCTTAACCCTGTCCACCATTTGGCTGGAATCGCTGACATATGCAGACTCCGTTACCTCGAGATACAGATCATCCCTGCTTATGCCGCTTTCCCGCGTGATCTTCTCCATTGTATCGACAAGCTCGGGATCATAGAGATCTGCGCGGGACAGGTTGACAGATACAGGAACCGATATTCCCAGACGCGCTTTCCAGTCGGCGATCTTCTCAGCAGTCCTTCGCCAGACGTATTCATCCAGTTTTGCAATGAGTCCGTCCCCTTCAAAAAGAGGTATAAATGCTCCGGGGGATATCATGCCCAAAGAAGGATGTATCCAGCGGACGAGAGCCTCCGCACTTGATAAGACAGGCTTGTCACCACGGATATCGAACTTGGGCTGGAAATATACCAGGAACTGCTTTTCTTCAAGAGCCTTGGGAAATTCTTCAACAAGCTGCTCCGCAAAAAGTTCTGCATCTATCAGCGCTTCATCAAAGTCACTCACGGACACGGTATAGTTATTGCGTATCTTGTCGGATGCTATCTTGGCCCTGCCAAACCGCAGATGTATATCCAGCTTCTTATCACAGCAGGAATATACTCCGACTCTCATCTTGAGTGAAGTGTGAAGGTCTTCTCCAATCTCGGCTATCTGATCAACGATCTTCGCATACTCATCATGATCACGGTGTGAACAATACACAAGGAAGGTATCGGCAGTCTTCCTGCAGACAAAGCTTGCCTTATCCGCAAATACGGTCTCAAGGCGTTCCGCTATATGCTTAAGTATCTCGTCACCTTTCTCCGTGCCGAAGCGTTCGTTAAGCACATGGAAATGATTGACATCAAAGCAGAGAGCATCCATTTCGGCATTTGGATAGTACTTATCGAACTGACTTCCGTAACGGTAGAAATACTCGATGGTATACAGCCCCGTAAGCTCGTCCCTCTCGGTTGCACTTATGATCTGGCGGTTCTCCGCAAGCTCGATGGATCGTGATACACGGGCTTTTATAACATCAGGCTGAGGATAGGGCTTGGGTATGAAATCATAGGCTCCGTTCCTGAGACTTTCCACCTCGGAATCGTGATCGGATGTAAGAACTATCACCGGAATGCCCTTAAGATCCGGCTCATCGCTTATCCTGGAAAGAAGCTCGAGTCCTGTCATTTTAGGCATGATGAGATCCAGCAGGATCAGGGAAAGAGTGTTTCTGTTCTGCCTGATCATCTCATAAGCCATCTCTCCGTCTTCGGCTTTAAGAACATCATATTCATCGGAGAGGATATTCTCCAGCAGTTCACGGTTGATGAATTCATCATCCGCAACCAGAATATTCCTTTTACCCCCTGCCAGTACATCCGAATGCTCCTTCATCAGGCTTCCTCCTTTATTCACTGCACACCCTGTCATTTAAGTAAAAAATACATTGGTCCAAAGAGCGTACTCCGGACCAATGTAATTATAACACTTTTGCGGGAATAGTTATGTTCAATATCCATGCCGTCATGATGTACAGTTACCTTTTGGCTTTGGCACTGTTGATAAGTCCGAGAAGTCCCTTCTCTTTGATCAGTGCTATACCCTGGCCCTCGTCACCGAGAACTATCAGATTATCTCCGGGAGCTATGTCGAAGATCTTCCTGGCCTTGGCAGGGATAACGATCTGGCCCTTTTCACCCACTTTGACCAGGCCGAATATATGCTTTCCCTTTGGCGGAACACCATAACCCATATTGTCCTCATCATTTTTATCATAGGATATAAGATCATCAACCGTTACGGAAAATGCATCGGCAATGAGCCTGCATTTTTCTATATCCGGAAGGGATTCTCCCGTCTCGTATTTTGAAAGAGTCTGTCTGGATACTCCTATCATATCGGCAAGCTCTTCCTGTGAAAAACCGTTCATTTTTCTCAGTTCGATGAGATTATCGGCAAAGCTCATTTTGTTTTCTCCTTCTTTATACCAAGCACACACCATCTGATCACTGGGATCCGACTCATAACCTCATACAGTATGAAGGATCCTCCAAAACCCGCCATTGCCACGATCAGGTATGCGATAAAGGGCGCAAGATCCGGTGCAAGGTTCCTCAGATACCATCCGCTCACAGCGATCATCAGATAATGGAAGACGTAAAGTCCCCAGGATTTTCTGCACATCCATCCCGTGAAGGGATTTTCAAATTCTCCCCATCTTTTCATAAATGCCATGACACCGAGGACTCCGGTCCATGCATATATATTACAGAGAACCGTATCAAGGACTTCATGATCCGGATATGACTGTCCAAGAAAGCATACCACAAATACTATACACACAATGACCGCAATGCTGCTCAGCAGGATCCAGTTTTTCCCCACTCTCTCCATAACCTCTTCATGGGACATAACAAAATATCCGATGAAAAACCCGAGTCCGTAGATACCGAACCTGTATACGACGATCACCGGGGTGTTAAGTATCTGTGCCGCACCGTATACGAGAACTGTCAGGCACAAAAGAACCGGGACATTTGCTCCTTTGCACAGCTTATAGAATCTGTCCTTCTCGATCTTCCTGACAAGGAGCAGAAGCACGCTGAAAACCCAGAGCATCTGGATATACCATAAGGGACCGCAGCCGCTTATAGCCATGATCAGGAAAAGTACAGGCCCCGGAACAGCTCCCATTTCATTAAACGCTCCGGAAATCAGCATATTGTAATAACCCAGCACCCAGCCGAACACCAGCAGTCCGATGGTGGAAGGGACAAGCAGCTTTCTCGTCCTTATACGCATGAATTCCTTCGCGGTACGCTTATCCAGTTCAAACCGTGCGGACATGCCGGATACCACGAAGAGCAGCAGCATGAACCATGGATATACGATATACTGATACACATCCTGCGGCTGATGATCCGAGAAGGGCCCTATGATACCGTATTTCGTGACGCCGTTGAATATGTAGATCACATGGTATATGACCACCAGTACAACCGTGATCCAGCGGATGTTGTCAATGTATGTCTTTCTCATACTTATACCACCTTTGCAAATAAATTTAACATTTTCTAAATCATAAAAAAATAAGCTTCACCCGTCCACCAAGTGAAGCTTACATAAATAGGCTGTTTTAGTTAAAAATAGTAGCAAAAGTGTCTTTTATCTTATTTCGAAGACGATCTTTTCGGGATCGGGCTTTGCGGTAAGACTTATATCCATCCTTCCAAGGATATCCTTAGCCACCCTGAGACCAAGGCCGGAATTGGATCTTCCCGGAGCATCATCTCCCGTAACGAAGCTTTCAAAAAGCAGTCCGGGCTTTCTGATGAACTTATCGACCGGCTTCCATTTATTACCGATAGTCATATGATCCATGCAGGTGGTGATCACTATCTCCGATCCGGCCGTGGCATATTTGACCGCATTTCCGATGAGGTTATCCATTGCCATGGAAAAGAGGACCGGATCCCCTTTTATGACATATCTGTCATTATCATCAATCTTCCATGTGAGCTCTCTTTTTTCAGATGAACTCTTATACTTTTCCAGAAGTTCTCTGCATACCTCTGATGCATCTATGGTCTCCGAAACAGGCTCATAGCCCGCAGATCCCGTTCTGTAGAAGGAAAGGATCTTCTCCGTAGTCTCGCTCATCCGGTCGGTCTCATCAATTATCTTCTGCTCGTACCGGGATTTCTTTTCTTCGGAAACTCCTGCCCGCAGGTTCTCGGCACAGCTCCTCAAGATCATAAGTGATGACTTATAGTTATGAGCCAGGGCGTTTGTGACGCTTCTTTCATACTCAGCCTTTTCCCTTTTGCGTTTTGCTCTCCTGCACAGGACAAGAGCTGTGATGAAGCACACAAGGATGATAACAGACCAGGCGGCAGCTGTTGCGGCATTCAGCATGCCTTTGTAATCGATCACTTCGGCCTGACAAATGATATATCTGTCCGTCATCTCCGACGTTATCTTGGTGATGTATCCTCTGGTAAAATCATGGATATTATCCGATGGAAGCTGCTTAAGATCCGATGTAAAATGCCTGTATTTTTCATCAGCAAGACTTACCGCTATCTGATATGCCCGGTCAGCGGGATCCAGCAGGTCATCTGCCAGGATGCACTCTGAGGATTCCGTAACTTCCGACGGATCGTATTCAAAGGGAAGATCCGAATAAAAGCTTATATCCCCTTCAGCTTCGCGAAAAGTGATCACAAGAGGATAAACTATCCCGTCTCTGCAGACGTACTTTTCTATATAGGGATATAAAGGCTCATCAAATTCACGGATGTTGTCCAAATATGAAGGTTTTCCAAGAGGCTTGTAGAAAAGCTCGCACATGCGGGTTAATTCTTCCCCGGAAAAGCAGGCCCTTATGTCACAGAGCATTCTTTTTTTTCCTTCGCTCAAAACCACATAATCGCCCCTTGTGACAAGCTCTCCGGTGCTTCTGTCAGCGATCCATACCGCACCGCCGTATCTGTACAGAGGGAATGATATCAAAGGTGCTCCCGGCAATCCAAACCCGGATTCCATGAATGCGGACTTATCGTTTAACGCACCGTAATAGAAATTTATGACATCCTCCTGAGAATCCAGGATGTCTGTTTTAAGTTCTTCTGCAGTGCCATCTTCAAGGCTTTGAGTGCGGCTCAGATACTGCCTCATATAGTTTCTGATATAAGTCTGGCCCTCAATGGAGTAGATATAGGAAACCACTGCATTTCTTACAAAAGGGATCATGATCAGGCACAGCACTGCACATATCGCTGCAGTAAAAAGTATGATCTTCGGTTCTTCCTTTATGTTAGGTTTTCTTCCTGCTCTCTTAGTCATTTTTTACCTCTAACCTGTATCCATAACCGCGGTATGTAACTATCACTGCCTCGGATTGCTCTATTGCTTTTCGGATATTTTTCACGGGATTATCAAGATTGCGCGGTATTGCGTCGCTCTCAGTTCCCCACACTCTTGCAAGCAGCTCTTCTTTGGACACAAGACGCTCGGGATGTTCCATTAAGTACAGCAGTATATCGAATTCTCTCGGCTGTACACAGATCTCTTTACCGCCCATATAAAGCTTCCTGTCCCTGCGCTCCGCATCAAGATCAAGAAATGATATCCTGTCAGATCTCTCCTCTCCGTAACGCTTCAGAAACACCCTGATCTTCGCAGCAAGCTGTGCCATGGAAAAGGGCTTTACCAGATAATCATCCCCGCCGCACTCATAGCCCTTCAGCACATCCTCTTCGGAAAAACGCGCCGTGACAAATATCACCGGAGTCTGTATCCCCCGTCTCCTCAAGCTCCTGCAGATCTCAAATCCGTCACGCTCAGGGAGACCTATATCAAGGAGGATCATGGAATAAAGTGTCTGAGATGCCAGCTCCAGTCCGTCATCCCCGTTATCAGAGATGTGCACTCTCCACTTGCCTTCTCCGGCTCCTGTCAGATAATCCTGTATATTTTCTGCTATATCGGGGTCATCCTCTATGAGCAGTATTTCGATCATACTCATCCTCCGTAATATACGAATAACATATCATGAAAATGTATTCAGAATGTATGTATGCACGTTAACTTCAGTATCCATATTTATATGCATGTTCATAATCCTTGTCCACATAAATATCTGCGTTAAAAGAATTCAGATCATAGACAGCTGACCACTGGGTCATGGATCCAAGACAGACTTTTCCAAGGAGCGCTGCGGCCTGATCGGTGGTGAGGATACCTTCATTTGCATCCAGTTCCTCCAGGATCACATCCAGTCTCCAGTCCGCCTCCTCCCCGTAATGATCTCCGGGAGTAAGGACGGAATTGGTCACCGCATTAAGCTCATTCACATACATCCTGTCATCAAACCATTCTACCACCACAGACCTTCCTGATACATCAACGATGAACAGATGCTGTCTGACTCCGTTATGTGAATGGATATCATATGAATCCAGCAGTTCTACAGCCTCATCAACTGTAGCACATCTGTCCAGAAGGACGCGTATCGCGGTATAGACGAACATATCCGGTCTTCCCGTATCCTGATGGTTTTCTCCGATATCCAGTTCAAGGGTACTCACACCAAGTCCCGCTTCATTAACTCCGTCGCAGACTATATACGGAGTTACGAGCATCATGAATCTTCCGATGAGGGTATCGGGACCTATCTCTCCCTTTTCCCTTCCGACACCGATCACCGCAAGATCTGCCATGGCATAGGAGGCATAGCCATCCTCAGGATCCGTGTATATCATGACGGTATCGCTTTCCGGATAATCGAAATTTCTTCCGAATATGACATCACCGTCAGGTGTACGGGCTGCAAAGGATGAGCACCCGTATCTTCCCGTATCGACACTGACAGGACACAGTCCATGGAATTCTGCATGATCCATCCATGAGAGCAGTTCTTCATCTGATGTTATACCGGATGCGAGCATATCATCCAGCTTCAGCTCCCTGTCATAGGTCATGAAGTATACTCCCCCGCCATCCTTGCGGATATTCTGCATGAGATGAAGCTGTTTATGAAATAATATGATCGTGATAAGTGCCATCACCGCCATAACACATGAAAATGCAATAAGCACCTTAACGAACGGTTTCCGGGTTATTACGGATATCACAAGCAGAATGGCTGACAAAAGGAGCAGGCCTCCCAATATCAGAAGCAGATTTCTGAACAGGTCTCTTGACCCCGCATTGGATGAATATACTTCGATGTAATGATTGGAAACGGCAGCACTTATATTTTCACGCTCTTCATCAGTAAGTTCCCAATCCTTAGATATTTCATCAATCCATTCAAAGTAATCCATGAGGATACCGGTTGTCTCCTCCTTCATCCCTGCGGATGACTTCTGTACCGTACCGGTATATATTATCCCCTCTTCTCCCTCATCCAGAAATAACGAACCCTGCAGTTCATCCGGCACATGAATCCTTATGGCAATGGCATTTTCTTCCGTTTCCTGTATATAGATCCCATCCGTGTCATTCACAGGCATATACTCCGCACCATCGATCGAGAAGCGTATCCTTTGTCCGACAGATGCTTCGGTAATGCCTTCAATATCCGGACGCACAGCTCCCGGCTTTGCACAGAAAGCAAGGCACACAGCCCCTGCACCCAGGATCAGCAGTATACATGCAATGATGATCTTCTTTTTCATGTCCTTCCTCCAGACTTTCTGAGACCACCATATCACAACAATGTATTTTCTATGTATGGATGAACGAAAGGACGGTTCCTGCGTTCAGAATTCACCGAACTCAGGAACCGTTCCTTTGTTTACTGTCATTATCTGCATGTCACGGCATGCTCTGAAGTTTTCTTATCCGTTCCTTCCTTTAACGGATCATCCTCTGCAGCCTTCCTGCTCTCAGTCACCGACTGCCTGAACGCTGACGGTTATGTCGTCACCCCGCTCCATCGCAGCATCCTCTGTTGCAAGATCCGAAGAGTCTGCCTCATAGTAGCTCTTGCCAAATGTGGGCTTGCTGTGTGCGTAAGTGGAATATCCGCCGTCTTCCTGAATGTCGGTAATATCGAAGTATGTGTTAGGATTGGAAGGATCCGAAACGTGGATGTAGAGATTGCCCTTTTTATCAGTCTGATCAGTTACATCCTCCACAAGGTTCTTGTAGGTGAATATCAGTCTTCCATCCTCTGTAAATGTAAGATGGCACTCATTGTTCATAAGTCCAACAAGTTCCTCAGCGCTCATGGAAATCTCATTACCGAAAGCATCAATGCTTACACCGCCGAAGCCCATGGTCTCTTCACCATTCTCATCGTAGATCGCATAAGAGCTATCGCCTGTCTGCTGGATCTCCACCTCCTGTTTTTCGCCGTTTATCCACATACCGATCCTTGTTCTGATCCCGCCGATATCATTCGCGTAGCATACGCCTGCGCTTCCGAGTGCTATGGTTCCTGCGAGTACTGCAGCTGCTGCCAGTTTGCTTATTCCATACATTGCTCTGAAATTCATTATCTTACCCTTTCCGCTTTCTTCCGGGTTCCTGCATTTTTCCCGGAAATCCTCGGAGAGATGTAATGTATTAAAGCTTCTCTGATATCTGTCTTTATTATTCATCTTCCCATCCCTCCAGTTTATCCTTCAGTATCCTGCGGCCGATTAATAATCTTGTTTTTACTGTATTTTCAGAGGTATTCAGAATCTCAGCGATCTCTTTGACCTTATATTCTTCAAAATAGAACAGATGTATGACTATTCGGTATTTTTCCGGAAGCTTCAGGACCTCATCCATTAAATCTTTGTCAGACTCTTCCTCGAACACAAGTGAGTCCATATACTCTTCATAGGATGAGCGCATCCTGTTCCAGAACAGCCTCTTGGTGCTCTTTGCGGCATTTATCGTCACTCTCAGGAGCCACGCTTTGATATGTTCCTCGGATTCAAAGTCCTTACGGCTGTGATACAGCCTTATAAAGGCATCCTGTACCGCATCCTCCGCATCCTGCTGCTGCCTGCATATATTGAATGCCGCAGCATAGAGCCTGTCCGAATATCTGTCATAAATATTGTCAAAATCCATTGTCATCTGAAATGCTCCGTTGTAGACGTCTTACACATATAATACGTCCCGGAAGAGGAAAAGGTTTTGTATATCATAAAAAATTTTTCCGCCTGAAAAACGGGCAGGAAAATCTCTGTTCCTGCCCGCTCCCGATCATATTTAATATCAGTCCTGAAGAGTATACTGCATCAGTTCATACTTCAGCTTTGAACCTTCGACTATCTCTGCAGGAAGAAGCGCTCTTGCCACAAGCTTAAGATCATCGGATTCGATATCCGTCCTCTTAAGATTGGCATAGTCTCCTTCAATACTTACTACTTCGTAATAAAATGTTTCCATATGCAGATCATCCCCCTTTTCAAGGAATACGTATCACTGTGCCGGCATTACCTTTTTCCTGAATGCAAAATACCTCATCACCGCAGTTATGCCCGCCATGGACCATACGATACCGACTGACCACCAGATACCCCACAATCCGATGAACGGGATCCCGACAAGCATCACAGGAACAACAAATCTTCCGATCACCTCTACTATACCATTGATCAGGGCAAAAATGGAATCTCCCAGTCCGTTGAGAACTCCCCTCACCATATAGATAAAGCCCAGCATCACATAGAAAAGACTGGTGATCCTCAGAGCCTTTGCTCCCATTTCGATGACGGGGGCATCATCAACAAAAAGCCTGACCAGGCTGCCGCTCACAAGCTGCATGACAGGAAGCATTATCACAGAGAAAATGATCATTATGATAACGCTTTTCCTGAATCCCTCCTTAACACGTTCCATCTTCCTTGCTCCGTAATTCTGACCGGTGAAGGTGGAAAGGGCTGCTCCGAGGGTCTGATAGGGCTGATGGATTATCTGCTCGATCCTGCTGGTTGCACTGAATGCGGAAACTGTAACCTTTCCGTAGGAGTTGACCACCTTCTGGAGAGCCATACAGGATATTGCTATCAGGGAAAACTGAAGTGAAAGAGGAACCCCGAGCTTAAGCACGCTCAAAGTGATGTGTCTGTTGAACTTCATATTTTCCCGCGAAAACCTGAAGTAACTGTTCTTAAGGACCGCATATATCAGGCAGGTTATTCCGGATACAAACTGTGAGATGACCGTTGCGATACCGGCACCTCTTACGCTCATATTAAGCACGCATACAAACAGCAGATCCAGCCCCGTGTTCAGAAGACATGAAAAGACAAGGAAGTAAAGAGGAGTCTTGGAATCTCCCAGAGCCCTGAGCATGGAAGAAGCATAGTTATAAAGTGAGACAAAGACTATTCCCACACACATGATCTTAAGATAACCCAGAGCATCCGGCATTATATCGGAAGGAGTATCCAGCAATCTGAGGATGGGACCGGACAGTATAAACGCCACAATGCCCACCATAAGAGGAAATGCCAGCATAATATAACCGGTATTGACTATGCAGCTCTTTACCGCATTTTCATCCTTCTTGCCAAAATACTGGGAGGTTATGATCCCGCCTCCGCTTCCGATGCCGTTACATAGCGCAAAGAACAGGAAGGTGACAGAATTGGTGGCACCTATGGCTCCAAGCGCATCCGCACCGACATACTGCCCCACGATGACCGAGTCCACCAGGTTATATACCTGCTGGAAAAGATTACCTATAAGCATCGGTACAGAAAAAAGAAGTATGAGGGAAACGGGATTTCCCTCTGTCATCAGCATTATTCCGGATCTGTGTTTCCTGATCTCCATATCATCACCCGGGTCTTATGGACCTGCAAACTGCTTCTGTCTCTTCATGCACCTGTAAAAACCCCGGCGCACGTTACGTTATGATATACCTTTAATATTCATCATACATCAGATATTTTGCTGTTTTTTTCCTCATTTTTTGTAGAATTAATGTTCATCTCTCCCAAAACGGTTAGCAATATATCACTTATAAATGTTATAATACTCGCACATAAGGAAGGGCTTGGGTATGGATTTTCAAAAACTGATCGACGGATTTACAACCGAAAGCTGTGTACTCTCAGTTGAAAAACTGCCCGACGGATCATGCGGCAAGATCCGCATTCTCTGCGGGAATAAGAGATATCATGATTCACTCAGGGCAGAGCATGTGACCGGCAACAGGATGTTCCGTCATGAGCTGATCCCCGGGAGTGAATATACGGATTATTTTCCTAAGGATCTGGTATTTGAAGACTACTGCTACCGCTGTGCGATCTTAAAGCAGCCGGTACATACATATGTACATCCCGAATTCTTTGATACCTGGTTCAATATTTTCTCGCTGCCCCTGGCCTCCGACAGAGAAGATCTCGGATACTGCATGTATACCATTGATGTGGCCACGGAACACAATACCGGGATAATGGCCAATCTTTCACAGGAAACAGCATCAGAGGTCCTGGGCACCTGCATAAAGCTCCGTGGTGCCGATGATTTCGTCAGCACCATCAATGATGTTGTTGCCGACATAAGAAGGATATGCAATGCAAGACATGTATGTCTGCTTCTTGTGGATTATGCTACAAGAAGCTGCTCGATGCTGGCTCAGTCATATGCCGAGAACGCCCAGAGAAGATCGATGAACCACTGGCAGGATGAAGAACATTTCAACCTTGTGGTAACCTGGGCAGGTATCCTTGCAGACACTTCATGCCTGATCGTCAAGGGCGAAGAGGATATGGGCCCCATAAAGGACAAGAATCCGGGATGGTATGAATCCCTTCACAATGCCAATGTGGACAGCATCGTCCTATTTCCACTCAAGGTGGGTGGCGAGCTTCTGGGGTATATCTGGGCTACCAATTTCGACATAAGAAATACTCTTCAGATCAAGGAAACCCTTGAACTGACAACATTCTTCCTTGCATCGGAGATCTCCAATTATCAGCTTCTGAAGCGTCTTCAGAGGCTGAGCACCACGGATATGCTTACCGGAGTGCTCAACAGGAATGCCATGAACTCCAGGATAGACAGCATGAAGTCCGATATAAACCGTGCTGAGCAGTGCATGGGAATCGTATTTGCAGATCTGAACGGACTCAAGAGAGTTAACGATAATGACGGGCACCATGCAGGAGACCTTCTGCTTAAGAACGCATCCATGGCACTTCAGAATGCATTTATCGGAAATGAGATTTACAGAGCCGGTGGTGATGAGTTCCTTGTCCTGCTTCCGGACACTTCACCGGAAGAGACGGAAAACCGGATCCAAAAGCTCAGATCCATCTCCCCATCATACGGAGAAGTGAATTTCGCAGTCGGAAGCAGTTATCTGACAGACGGAAATATACTGAGGGCGCTCCACGAGGCAGATGAAGCCATGTATGCCGATAAGAAACAGTTCTATCTGTCACACCCGGAGCTCAAAAACGGTTCCTGTCTGTGATATCAAAAACAGCATCAGTCTTTGCATAATCAAAGCGGCAGAGGTAAAACTCTGCCGCTTGTAATATGCCAATATATGTATGTCAGATCCTGTTGATCACCAGTTCGCCAAATGATACCGAACCCTCGATCACGCATAATACTGCATCTTCAGCCGGGATCACATTGGTGCCCCTGTCAGTACAATCACCCAGGGAAACCCTCACCTTATTATCGATCCTCCACCCTGCAGGAATATACAGATCCATCTCTCCGAAGGAGGCATTGCAGTTGATGACTACCTTCCCTCCGGGAACCTGTGCCCCGTCGAAGAAAACTGCAAGCTCACCGAACTGAGATGTCAGATCTGCCTGCTTAAGATTTGCAGAGCGGACATACTTTGTTGCAGATCCGAACCTCATTGAATGCATTACATATTCATTGCTTTCTTCGCTTCCGCTGTCCGTGAACCTGGCACCCATATTAAATCCGTCATGATTCTTATGTCTCTTGGGAAAGATCATGTTGAATGCTATGGTGAGCATCACCGCTACCACAAGCACGGTCCAGGGAGTGAGAGTTTCAATACCAAGGGGCTTGTCAAATATGATACAGATGACAGCCAGGGGAAGGAAGATCCCTCCGAAGCTCAGGTCCACTATACTGTGGATGATGATCCATACCATGAATGCTGCGATGATAAGTCCCCATGTGCTGACTCCCGCAAATACCAGCGGAAGGTTAAACATGTTCAGCTTCCACAGCACAAGACAGACAGCCAATACTATCAGCATTAATGCATACGCTATATTTCTTCCTCTTTTACTCATTTTTTCTCTCCTTTATGTGTCTGCGCTTCATGTGATCTGTCATGGCGTCAGTATCTCTTTCAGCGCTTTGTAATAATTCCTCGAACAGTACACTATCTTGTAGGTATTCTGGAACTCGATCTTACTGGCTCCCGCAAGATTCTTCGTTATCGAATATACCTTGTGGGTGTTCAGGATCGTGGACTTTGATATCCTCAGGAAGTATGACGGAAGCTTTTCCTCCAGTTCATAGAGCTTGTACTTTGCTTCGAATTCGTCGTCCGCGGTGTGGGCCCTTATGACACCGCCGTCAGTTTCGAAGAAGAGTATATCGCTCAGAGGAAGGAAGAATTCCGACTCCTCCTTGTAAAAGCTTATCTGAGAACCGGGCGTCCCCATCTCGGATAATGCTCTCTGGATACTCAGTACCCTTGCATCAACCTCAGAGCATCTGATCGTGACCTCACAATCTTTTGCATCCGGATCGATCTCGATTTTTACCTTCAAGTTGTTCATGAGGCAATTATACATTTAAAAAGTGAGAAAAAAAGGGCTTTTAAGTAACAGGTGATCAAATGCGGGGTAACAGGTATTAAAATACGGATTCCAGATATTCCCTTATCACAGCGGCGATCCTTGTATGATCTTCACTTATCCCATCCCCCCACACGAAGGTATTGAACTGCCTACGGCTCTCACCCTCGCAGCACCAGCCCACAACGGGAATCCCGGGTTTTCCGAAGGGGCTTTTTTTCGTTTCAAAGGGCTCTATCTGACCATTACTGTATTCGCGAAGATCCGTCTGTTCCGCAAGCTCCGTTATATGGGCATAGAAGCCGTCGGGAATCCTTATGATCGCATTATATACAGATTCCCCCGTCTCATAATTCCAGACTGACTTGCAGAAATGCACAGGTCTTTCACCCGGATCATCATCCTGAGTACGTATAGTGGCGTACATGGTCTTAAGTGGCCATTCCTGAAAGCTAAGATCGAACCTTGCAACATTCCTGTCCTCTTTGGGAGGAAGGAGATCTTCAATTCCATTCCTTACAAGTTCTCTGCAGAGTGCCTTTCTGAGTGAGACACACCAAGGGGCTGTGGGTTCTCCCTGAATGTAAAAATGGAGTCTTTCCCCGGAATCATATATAGCATCAAAATCATAAGGCTGGAATTCCGGAGGAAGTCCGTGAGTATATCTGACCACTCCGTTATCAAGTACGAGATTGTTCTCGTCGATGATCTGCTGTATATCTCTGCACAGACGGTCGTCCGTTTCAATCCTGTGCTCTCTGAACTCCAATACATAGGGCCCGTCTTCTCTATCTCTCTTTACCGTAAAATCATAGAATTCACACCCGAAAATCCCAATCCTGTTAATGCATCCGAAATGCACCGAAAAATCGGTGATGTTTTTGGAAGCGATAACCTTGGGAGCGCCGGAATCATTCTTTTCTACCCTTCCGCCGCACATATCATCATTCCTGAAACCGCCCTGTAATCCCGGCAGTCCCATAAAACCGCCCAATCCGCCCGAGAAGCCGTTTGATCCGCCTCCAAATCCGCCTGAGAAGCCATTATTCATGATCATTCCTCCCTCTGTAAAGAAATGCCTTAATAATATATCTGAGATACGATCTTACCGTCTTTCCATTCGATATCCGTGATCCTTCCGGACCTTGATCTAAGGCCTGTAACCTTACCTGAAGCCCACTCCCTGGGAAGTGCGGGGAGGAATCTGTCCTCTCCTTCATGACTCTGCAACAGCATCTCCGCTATTCCGGAGACGAAACCGAAGTTACCGTCTATCTGGAAAGGCGGATGATTGTCGAAAAGATTCGGAAGCATTGACTTTCTGATAAGTGCCATTACATTTTCATGGCACTGCTCTCCGTCACACAGTCTGGCCCACATATTGATGATCCATGCCCTGGACCATCCGGTATGTCCGCCTCCGTGTGACAGTCTTCTCTCAATCGTTACACGTGCCGCCTTAAGAAGCTCATCCTTGCATTCACTGTCAAAGAACTGTTTTCCCGGATACAGAGCAAAGAGATGTGATATGTGTCTGTGTCCTATCTCCACTTCATCATAAGGCTTCGCCCATTCCATTATGTTTCCGTTTCCGGATATACGGGGTTTCGGAAGCTTGTCCAGTACCGCGGTATAACGGGCCTTTTCTTCATCACTTATCATTCCCGTTTCTATAAGTCCGCTGAAGAGTTCATAAAGGATCTGGGCGTCCATTGACGCGCCTTCGCACATCATTCCCTTCTCTCCGTTTTCCAGAACATAGGTATTTTCCGGAGATACGGAAGGGGATACAAGAAGCTGTCCCTCTTCATCCGTTATGAGTGTATCCTCAAAGAACAGCGCAGCCTCTTTTACGATGGGAAGATACTCCTCCATAAATCCGGAGTCTTTGGTATAGCGGTAATGCTCGAGTATATGAAGGCACAGCCATGCCGCGCCCAACTGCCAGTAGCTTGCAGCCTGCCATGTATCCTGTGGGGCACAGTCACCCCAGATATCCGTATTGTGATGAGCCACCCAGCCCCTTGCTCCGTACATTTCGGATGCAGCCTTTTTTCCATTAGGGACCATGCGCTTTATCAGTTCAAAAAGAGGCTCGTGCAATTCTGACAGTCCTGTCACCTCTGCAGGCCAGTAATTCATCTGAGCGTTAATATTGATGGTATATTTACTGTCCCATGCAGGGGAAAAGCTGTCATTCCATATTCCCTGGAGATTGGCAGGAAGGCTTCCCGGTCTGCTGGATGAGATCAGAAGATATCTTCCGTAAGCAAATACGAGATTAACAAGACCGTTATCCTCTCCTCCGTCCTGTACCGCTTTCAGTCTTTCATCAGTAGGGATTCCGGACCTGTCCTCACATTCTATCTCAAGAGTGCAGCGGTCCATCAGTTCCTGTACATCGGCAGCATGCCTTGCCTTCAGCATTTCGTATCCAAGCTTTTCTGCTTCGTCCAATGTCCTTACAGCATCCGCCACAGGGTCCGTGCTGTAAAAGTCTGTCTGTGACGCCACAAGTATCTCCGCATCTGCATCCGTATGCAGGGTTCTGCCCACAATATAGGGATTACCCTTTACGGCGCGGATCACCATGCAGAATCTCACACCGTCACAGCCGGTCCTTCCCTCCATGCAGAGAGTATTGCCGGAAAGCTTCACCACTTTCTCACACTGATCACCGCGCTCTGCGAATATCCTGAGCGGAGTTCCCTGGCACTTTATCGCCATCACTCTGTCAGGATATGAGATAAAGCTTTCACGTACATGCTTTACACCATCCTTCGTATAGCTGACAGTATGAATGCCGGTATTGATATCCAGCTGCCTTTTATAATCCGGGATCTCTTCAATTCGGTTAAGCTGTCCGCTCCAGTGCTGACGGATGCCCAGTATCTGGATGCGCTCTTTTCCTTCCGGTATGAGGAACAGATCTCCCAGAGGCTCATAATGGCTCTGATACTCGGGAATCCCGCACATGGCCTCATTGGCAAGATCCTCAGCCTCCGAGATCCTGCCCGCACGTATAAGATCTCTTATCACGGGAATGTTTTTCCCCGCATCCGGATTGATACGGTCACGGGGACCGCTCCACCATATGCTGTCATTGTTCAGCTGGAAACGGTCTATCAGAGTTCCCCCGAAGCACATGGCTCCCATGAATCCATTGCCCAGCGGAAGTGCACTGTTCCAGTCAGTTGCTGCTTTCCTGTACCAAAGTCTGTTCATACTAACCCCCTGCATTTAAATATTTTTCTGTATACCAATGATCGGATCGATGGTTAAAAAATTCGGGACAGAAGGCTCTGTCCCGAATCGCATCAGATTCTCTTTATCCATGCCTGTGCAAGTTCCGGCCAGAGTCCCACATCTTCTCTCAGGCTCATATCGATACCATTCGCGGGCATTTCCTTTCCGCTGAAGAACTGCTCTATCAGCTCTTCCTTTCTCTTATCGGATACGTCTATACCCTTTCCATCCCTTACCGCATGTACCGCACGCATGGTCTGTTCCATTGTGTAATTCCATCCGGAGGGTGACCATCCCCTGAAATAATACTTATTGGCAACAGACAGTCCATGGAAGCCGTCAGGGAAAACATAATGAGCGAATTTCACTCCCGCTTTTCTGAGAGCCTCCGCAAAAAGGTAGCTGTTTTCCACGGGAACAAGATCGTCTCCCGCAGTCTGCCAGATAAAGCACCGGGGAGTATTCCCGGTCACATGCTTTTCAAGAGAGAAATAATCAAGCTCCTCTGCGGTGGCATCATCCCCAAGGAGTGCCCTGAAGGAATCCCTGTGTGCATATTCTCCGGATGTAATGACAGGATACGAAAGGATAACTCCGTCAGGTCTGTTTGATATCTTATCAAGTTCGGGATCCTTATCCTTCACATCATCAAAGTGTACCGCAAGACTTCCGCACACATGAGCCCCTGCGGAGTATCCGCAGATGACCAGCTTCTTACCGTCTATGTTGTATTCCGCAGCTCTGCTCCTGATAAATCTCACAGCTCTTGAGATATCTTCAAGAGGCTGCTTCTTAAGAGGAACTGACATGGTGATATCCGTGGTATAAGTCAGTACGAATACGTTCATGCCGCGGTCATAGAACTCCATGGCAGCAAGCTCCGCCTCATGAGGCACCACCATGCAGTACCCGCCTCCGGGAACCACCAGCATACAGTCACGCTTCTCGTCATCTGTATGAAGATAAGCGAAAACATTGGGAGTAAACCCGTAAGATGCGGCGTAATCGTACTCACCCTCATTCCAGATATCCTTGCGGAATCTGTTGATCTCCGGTTTGCCAAATCCCGTCATTTCATAGTCTTCATCGGGATAATCAGCTTCCCACTTATCAATCTCCGTATCAGGTACGACAACCCTCAGGACCGCATAATATGCTTCCTTTGCTTCGCTCTTTCCTCTGAAGAGCAGCGGATAGCTGGTCTCTCTTCTGAACCCGCTAAGCCAGCTGTCCTCATCCTTGAGATTCCAGAATGTCACAGATGTCACATTTGCCTTGCCGGACTTCTTCGCATCAACATATATCCTGAAAAACTCCGCATATCTCCCGGCAAGCGCCTTCATGGACTCTTCGGAAGGATCGGCGTTGTGCAGATCCAGCTCCGTGATATTGATCTTGAGCCCCAGAGCTCCGTACATCTCAAGAGCTGTGCGGTAATCCTCATACTTTGGATGATCCATGAGCAGATGGGACTGCATGCCCATTCCGTCCACAAGTCCCTTTTCCTGAAGAGGCTTAAGGATATTGGCGATTATAAAATCCCTCTTCCATTCAAGGGCAGTCTCATAATCGTTGTAGAACAGATCCACGCCTTCTGCAGCGTACTTTCTGGCATATTCAAATGCCTTGATGACGAAATCATTTCCGACGGTCTTAGTCCAGAGAGACTTTCTAAAATCCCCCTCGTCAACAGCCTCGTTCACAACATCCCATGCATATATGATGTCCGGATATTCAGTCTGTACGAAGTTAAGCACTCCGCGGATATAGCTCTCAAGACGTGCAAGCATGGTATCCCTGTCTGCAAGAGGGAAGTTCTCATTGTAATGCTGACAGAAGAACCACTTGGGAGTCTGGTTGTGCCACACAAGGGTATGTCCGCGCATTGCGATACCGTCTGCCTTTGCGGCCTCAAGATAAGGCTTTGCCTTTTCAAAGGTAAGAGCAGGCTCCAGTTCATATTTATCCGGATCGGATTTGCAGCTTTCTTCATCCAGATAATACATGGGCTTCATATCATTTTCACAGGTAAAACTGTTAAACTGTGCATTGAGCAGCTTCATGTCCGCTGCGGTGTGCAGGTTCTTCCAGGATATCGCTGCACCTATTTTGAAATATGGTTCGTACGCTGTTTTAAGATTCATATTTTTTCCTTCTTTGTATTTGCCGTCCGCCTCAGCCGTAAAGCAGTGCCTGCACCTCTTCCAGTCTCGGAGGGTTCAGAGGAAGGGGAAATCTTGAGATCGCAACAGCCGAACATGCACTGGCAAATCTCACGGTATCCTCATCACTCATACCCTTCAAAAGTCCGTATACACAGCCTGCCTTGAAGGTATCTCCCGCACCCAGCGTGCTCTTGACCTCCACATCAAAGGGCTTCATGTAATGGATCTCTTCACCCTTTCTTGCGTAGAGCATATCTCCGCCGCCCTGGGTTATGATGGTAAGACCTTCCGTTTCATTCTGCATCAGGCCCATTATCTCCTCGGGACTCATTCCCTTATAATGCTCGCCCGTG
Source organism: uncultured Lachnospiraceae bacterium (assembly GCA_902761225.1). GTDB lineage: Bacteria > Bacillota > Clostridia > Lachnospirales > Lachnospiraceae > AC2028. The sequence continues at coordinate 26,969 of CACWJQ010000012.1, forward strand.
CACTCTTTTGATACAACATTTATCGCTGCGTTTCTGTGGAGAAATGATTTATGATCACTGTCTATGGTGACATAGGGAATACCCTTGTTTATACAGATCTGGGCAGCTTTCTCGGTCTCTGCTCCGAAGAAGGGATCTATCGCAGCCACTTTGCAGCCTTCCACATCTATCTCCCTTGGGATGCTCCACCATCTCTTGCCTGATGCAAAGAGTGACTGGAATCTTCCCATGGGTGAACGGACGAGGCCCGCGATGACCACGTAATCCATTACTCCGGGATCATCCTCTGCAAAGTACATCAGCGAATGATCGACGTTCGTCCCTTCGTAGAATTCCCTGAGCATGGGAGCGACTTCCGTTCCTATCCAGGTGCCGTCCATCCTTACGCCTACGCCAAGAGAATCCAGGACCGTGGCTGCCGTACCGGTCTCGCCTCCCGGAAGAAAATAGTGAGCCTTTATCTCCGAATACTCATCGGGTTTGAGAAATCCGTCCTTAAGAAGAAAAGAATGTGTTCCGAGAACCTGTCCGAACAGATAGACTTCAGACTGTTTTTCCAATGACCATACCTCCCAGGTTTAACCCCATGTAAAAGTACTTATCTGCCGACTACTATATTCGGCGCAGTCACCTGCCTGTCACAGTAAGGGCATATTCCGGTTGTGGCCGCCCTGATCTTGAGGCTCGCACCGCATCCGGGACAATCCATTCCCACAAAGGGTCTGTCCTTGATCGGATCTGCGGGTATGTATCTGTCGGTGAGGATGAACCTTCCTCCCTGCGCATCATATACCAGATTGATGAGGATCTTTTTCTTTTCCCCGTAGGATATCAGGCGCATAAGCTTGTCCTGTGTGATGTGCAGATAATCCGCAACCTCCTGTGCAGGAACCGATCCGTCGGGATCTGCCCTGAACACTCTGTCCATGGATCCGAGCCTTCCCACATAGCCAAGTGTCTTCAGATAGTTGGCAAGAAGCGCCACTGTTATGCCGGTCCACAGTATGAACAGAGGAACGGTGTCGGCGGTCCCGTATTCCACCATGGTTCCGATAAATACGAAGGTCATTGTGAATGCGGGAACTGCTATGAATGACCAGATGGCAAGCTGAAAATATAACTTTCGAAGATTAATGTACATAGTCAGACTCCGATCTCAGATAGGTGCCGCAGTGAACGCATCTTGCGCCTCCGCCGACTCTCATCTGTACCTGTGCTCCGCAGTGAGGGCAGTCCACGCTAATGAAATCCCCTTCCGTTTCGGGCTTCATTATGACCATGGCGCCTTCCCAGCCGTAGGTGACATTACGGAGGATGTTCTTATCCGTAAGTACACGGATATCGCTGCGGACTCTCTGTCCTGTAAAGCCTGTGAGCTTTTCAAATGCAGAATAGGGTACCAGGCCGTCGTAATCTTCCTCGAAGATCCTGTTATACTTCTCCGCACGGTATATCCTTCCCTTCAGAAGTACCGCAGGAAAAGTAAAGACTGATGCTAATCCCCCTGCCATCACTGTCATGAAGCCTCCGCCTGCCAGTGCAACCATTCTGTCCTCTGCCACGTGGGTGATCATGAAGATGACGAACATCGCCGCAAAAAACCAGAAGAATGCACCTATGGCGATAAAAATATTACATATGACTTTTGTCGAAGCGATCTTAAGCTTGTTCAGATACATTTTTCATTCTCGCGTTAGAAAAATGCCCCGGCATTACCCGGGGCTATGAATTTATCATTCGACTCCGTTCCAGCAGTATGTGCACAGCTTATCATGATCGAGTCCGGTGGAATCGAGCATGTCATCGAGACGTGCATATCTGAGGGAGGTGAAGTTCATTTCCTTTCTGATCTCCTCTATCATAGCGGCGTACTTCTCAGTATCGGGATCCGCATACTGCTTAAGGACTTCTTCCGTAACATTGCCGCCCTCGAGTCTTTCTATGACTCTTCTTGTGATAAGATCCATTTCAGACTTGGATCTTGAGAAGTTCAGATATCTGCAGCCGTATACGAGAGGAGGACATGCAGGTCTTACATGAACTTCCTTCGCTCCGGATTTATACAGGAATTCGGTGGTCTCACGAAGCTGTGTTCCTCTTACGATGGAGTCATCGATGAGGATGATGCTCCTGTCCCTGATAAGCTCTTCAACGGCAAGCAGCTTCATCTTGGCGATCAGATCACGCTTGCTCTGAATGGTGGGCATGAAGGATCTTGGCCAGGTGGGTGTGTACTTGATGAAGGGTCTTGAGAAGGGGATGCCTGATGCATTGGCATATCCGACGGCATGAGCTGTTCCGGAATCGGGAACACCTGCAACAATGTCTGCCTTCACCTCATCCCTTCCGGCCATTGCTGCACCGTTTCTGTATCTCATCTCCTCAACAGACATTCCTTCATAGGAGCTTGAAGGATATCCGTAATATACCCAGAGGAAGGTGCAGATCTTCATCTTGTCACCGGGTGCCTTCAGAGTAACACAGTTGGAATCCGTGACACATACGATCTCTCCGGGACCCAGTTCCTTGTAGTTATTGTATCCGAGATTCTTATATGCAAAATTCTCAAAGGAGATGCAGAACGCGTTGTCCTTCTTACCGATCACGACGGGAGTTCTTCCCACCCTGTCTCTTGCGGCATAGATACCCTTGGGAGTGAGCAGAAGGAGCGATACACTTCCGTCCACCGATTCGAGGGCATAGTTGATACCGTCGATAAGATTCTCCTTGGTATTGATAAGGGCTGCGATAAGCTCTGTGGCATTGATCTCACCGGAGCTCATCTCCATGAAGTGGCTGAGTCCTCTGTCGATCAGATCCCTTGCAAGTTCATCCGAATTGTTGATCTTGCTTACAGTGACGATCGCATAGGTGCCATGGTGCGAGTGGATGATAAGGGGCTGGGGCTCATAATCGGATATGGATCCGATGCCCATGTATCCGTCCATTTCCTGAACTTCCTTATCGAACTTGGTCCTGAATGGCGAATTCTCTATATTGTGGATCGCACGGTCAAAACCGTTCTTTCCATATACCACAAGTCCGCCTCTTCTGGTCCCGAGATGTGAATGATAATCCGTCCCGAAGAAAAGATCGAATACACAACTTTCCTTTGATGCTACTCCAAAAAATCCACCCATGACTTAATAACCCTTTCAAACTAATTTTTTATGTGACATACGTGTCACAATAACCCGTGTTCGACCCCCACAAGAGTTTTGTTATAACCTTATAAGATCCATGAGTCTTGCGGTATTTTCCTTTGCATTCCCCTTAAACACCGCAGAACCGGCCACCACCACATTGGCACCGGCCTTAACGATATCCGAAATGTTCCCTTCCGTGATACCGCCGTCAACCTCAATATCCGTATCAAGACCCTCAGCCGTAACAAAGGCTCTCAGAGCCCTGACCTTATCGACAGTCTCCGGAATGAGCTTCTGTCCTCCAAAACCGGGTTCAACGGTCATGACAAGGATCATGTCCGCATCTGCGGCAAAGGGGAGCACGGCACTTATGGGCGTTCCGGGCTTGATGGAGATCCCTGCCCTTATGGGCTTGCCCTTAAGACTCATTGTCTCTTTGATATGCTTTATTATGCTCCCGGCATTATCGGGATCAGCCTCTATATGGAAGGTGATACCGTCTGCGCCGCACTGTGCGAACCTCTCTATATACCTGTCCGGCTTTTCGATCATAAGATGTGTATCAAAGAACAGATCCGTACATTTTCTGATTGAAGTCATAACAGGCATCCCGAAGGATATGGACGGGACAAAGATCCCGTCCATTACATCAAAATGAAGATAATCTGCGCCGCCTTCGCATACGGCTTTGATCTGTTCGCCAAGAACAGTAAAATCCGCAGCCAGTATTGAAGGTGACAGAATGTTATTCATTATCAGATGAACTCCTTAACTGACTTGTAAACGCCCTCAGCATCAAGACCATACTTATGGATAAGATCTGCAGCAGAGCCCGACTCACCGAATACATCCTGCATGCCGACTCTCTTGACCTTAACGGGGCACTCCTCGGAAAGGACCTCACATACTGCAGAGCCGAGTCCTCCGATAACGGAATGCTCCTCACATGTAACGACCTTGCCGGTCTTACGGGCACTATTTATTATAATATCTCTGTCAATGGGCTTGATAGTGCAGATATTGATGACCTCTGCATCGATACCGTCGGCAGCGAGCATCTCTGCAGCGCCTATTGCGGAATCAACCATGATACCGGTAGCTACTATGGTAACGTCCTTACCCTCTCTTACGATGCTTCCCTTTCCGATCTCGAACTTGTAATCGGGCTTATCGTTGATAACGGTGCAGGCTGCACGGCCGAATCTGATATAAACAGGTCCCTCGTACTCAAGCGCTGCTCTTACGGCTGCCTTAGCCTCGATGTCATCTGCGGGACACATTACTACCATTCCGGGAATGGTTCTCATAAGAGCGATATCCTCGTTACACTGGTGGGATGCACCGTCCTCACCTACGGAGATACCCGCATGGGTAGCACCGATCTTAACGTTGAGATGAGGATATCCGATGGAGTTTCTCACCTGCTCGAATGCTCTTCCTGCTGCGAACATTGCGAAGGAGCTTACGAAGGGGATCTTACCGGTAAGGGAAAGGCCTGCTGCAACGCCCATCATGTTGGACTCTGCGATACCGCAGTCGATATGTCTGTCGGGATAAGCTTTTCTGAAAATACCGGTCTTGGTAGCTGCTGCAAGGTCTGCATCAAGTACTACGAGCTGGGGAAATTCTTCTGCCAGATCCTTAAGAGCATTTCCGTAGCTCTCTCTGGTTGCTATTTTCTTAACGTCTGCCATTTTTATTCCTTTCACGCCGTTTAGGCATTTAATCTGTATTTTTGATCACCCTGGATTGCGCTGTTATCAGCCCTCTTTTGCCAGTTCCTCATCGATCTTGGCAAGATCGGCCATTGCTACAGCATACTCCTCATCATTGGGAGCCTTGCCGTGCCAGTCAACCGAATTCTCCATGAAGGATACGCCCTTGCCCTTGATTGAGTGAAGGATGATACATGTGGGCATTCCCTTGGTTTCTCTTGCGTTCCTGAACGCGGATCTGATCTGATCGAAGTCATGTGCATCGATCTCTACAACATTGAAATTAAATGCCTTGAACTTATCTGCGATGGGATAAGGTGAGCAAACCTTATCGATGGGTCCGTCGATCTGGAGACCGTTATTGTCTACGATCACACATAAATTGTCCAGCTTGCGGAAGCCTGCGAACATGGCTGCTTCCCATACCTGGCCTTCCTCGATCTCACCGTCGCCGAGAAGGGTATATACTCTGAAATCCTTATTATCCAGCTTGGCACCGAGAGCCATTCCTGCAGCTGCGCTGATCCCCTGTCCGAGTGAACCGGATGCCATATCGACTCCGGGAATGTGCATATTGGGATGTCCCTGGAGGTATGAGCCGAGCTTTCTCAGAGTCTTAAGATCCTCAACAGGGAAATATCCTCTGTTTGCAAGAGCGGCATAGAGACCGGGAGCAGTGTGTCCCTTGGAAAGTACGAATCTGTCTCTGTCCTCTTTTGCAGGATCCTTGGGATCTATGTTCATCTCCTCGAAATAGAGGAAGGTGAAAACATCAGCTGCAGAGAGGGATCCGCCGGGATGTCCCGCTTTAGCGCTGTGGGTTGATGTTACTATGCCCTTACGAACTTCGTTGGCATATTTCTTGAGCTGAAGATTGTCCATTTTCTCTCCTTTTTTCGCAGTTTTACTGCGGTGATTATTTTATGTACCCCGCATCATCCCCGCTTCCGCATATGTCCCCGGGAAAAGGGATGATCCCAGAACTAACCCCCGTCGTCATGAACGGGATACTTTATTTCTTCTGTCCGTAGTAAGCATTAGGGCCATGCTTTCTTAAATAGTGCTTGTCCTGAAGCTCCTGAGGTGCGGGCTGCACTTCGGGATTGATGAGTCTTGCCCTGTAAGCCATCTTGGCCACTTCCTCCAGAACCACAGCGTTATGAACCGCATCGAGCGCATCCTTGCCCCAGGCAAAGGGACCATGATTCTTGCAGAGGGCTGCATTGACTGCCATAACGTCTCTTCCGGCATTCTTGAAATAATCAACGATCAGTGTACCGGTATTCTTCTCGTATGCCTCATCGATCTCATCCTTGGTAAGGCATCTGAGACAGGGAACATCGCCGTAGATATAGTCGGCATGGGTGGTTCCGTAGCAGGGTATATCCATACCTGCCTGTGCCCAGCTTGTGGCATATGACGAATGGGTGTGAACGACTCCTCCGATCTCCGGAAATGCCTTGTACAGCTCCACATGGGTAGGCATATCGGATGAAGGATTGAGATCCCCCTCCACAACATTTCCCTCAAGATCGACAACCACCATATCGGAAGGCTTCATCGTCTCATAGGGAACACCGCTGGGTTTGATGACTATAAGTCCCTTCTCGTGATCGATCTCACTTACATTTCCCCAGGTAAATGTTACAAGTCCGTATTTGGGAAGCAGGAGATTCGCATCACATACTTTCTGTTTCAGTTCTTCAAGCATTTTCTTTTCCCCTTTAAGATCTGTGGTTCATCTATATCACCGTCAGGATCCTGACGGATGATAACTCATTCGTCCGCTGCAACCTTCTCTGCCTTAAGAGCCTTGCGGTAACCTTCCATGTATTTATCGAATCCCTTTACGCCCTCGGGATCGGGGTTCAGGGTTGTACCGCTCTGACCTGCGAATACCTTCTCATGGAGATAGTCGCCCAGCTTCTCGCCCTCAGTCCTGTTCAACATGTATGCGGCCAGCACTGCCATTCCCCATGCACCGCCTTCTGATGCGGTATCCATAACGGTAACGGGTGAATCGAGTGCATCGGAGAGCATCTGCTGTGCGGCAAGAGGAGTCTTGAAGAGTCCTCCCTGAGCCATCATGCGGCTTGTCTTTACATTCTCCTCACGGATAAGAATGTCATTGCCGTACTTAAGTGTTGCAAATGCACTGTAGATGTTACTCCTCATGAAGTTGGAGATTGAGAAATCCGCATCGGGAGTTCTGATCACCATGGGACGTCCGTTTACAAGACCGGTCACAGGCTCTCCCGAGAAATAGTTGATGGAAAGCACACCGCCGCAGTCCTTACTTCCGTTCTTATATGCATCGGTGAACAGCTTCGTGTAGATATCACCCATGTTCACATCAAGTCCCATGACAGATGCAAACTCGGCAAAAAGCTTTACCCACGCGTTGATATCGGATGAGCAGTTGTTGCAGTGTACCATGGCAACGGGAAGTCCGTCGGGAGTGGTGACCACGTCGATCTCCTCGTGAGGTGCACTAAGATTCTTCTCGAGAACTATCATGGAAAATACCGATGTACCTGCGGAGATATTACCTGTTCCGGGAGCAACGGAATCCGTTGCGCACATTCCCGTGCCCGCATCGCCCTCGCAGGGTGCAAAGAGTGCGCCGGCCTGAAGCTTTCCGCTGACATCTATGAGCTTTGCTCCCTCTTCCGTAAGGCTTCCTGCCTTTTCGCCCGCATTGAGCACAGTGGGAAGGATATCAAGTATCTTCCAGGAAAATCCCCTGTCTGCGATCATGGAATCGAAGGTCTGAACCATTTTTCCGTCATATGTACAGGTCTCGGGATCGATGGGGAACATTCCGGATGCCTCGCCGACTCCCATATTCTTTTCACCTGTCAGTCTGTAGTGGATATATCCCGCAAGAGTTGTAAGGAATGCGATATCCTTAACATGCTCCTCTCCGTTCAGTATTGCCTGATAGAGATGTGAGATGCTCCATCTCTGGGGAATGTTGAAGTTGAGTGCCTTGGAAAGCTCTGCGGCAGCCTCGGCGGTCATGGTATTTCTCCATGTTCTGAAATCGGCGAGCTGCTTTCCGTCCTTATCAAAGGGCAGGTATCCGTGCATCATTCCGCTTATTCCGATGGCTGCAAGCTTTGTGATACAGGTGTCATATTTGGTACTGACATCGCTCACAAGGGATGCGTAGCTTCCCTGAAGACCTGCTATGATCTGCTCCATCGGATAGGTCCATACTCCATCCTTGAAGGAGTTCTCCCAGTCGTAGATACCTGTTGCCAGAATATTATGGGATGCGTCCGTAAGTACGCTCTTGATCCTCGTGGATCCGAACTCGATCCCGAGTATTCCCATGCCGTTTTCAATTACTTCTCTTGCGTTGTTTTCCATTACTTACCCCCTATTTATCATCTTCTGCAAGATCCATTCCGGTCTGGTCCACAAGTGCCTCAAACTCGGAATGACATTTTCTGAAGGATTCTATGACCTTCGGAGCAAATACTCCGCATTCACCGGTCACTATCATCTCAAAAGCCTTGCTCTTGGGCTTGGCTTTCTTGTATATCCTCTCGCTGACAAGTCCGTCATATACATCCGCCAGCGAAACGATCTGTGCCGAAAGCGGTATCGAGTCACCGCTCACCTCATAAGGATACCCGTGTCCGTCATATCTCTCGTGGTGGTATCTGCATATATCGTACGCTATCGACCAGTATTCCCTGCTGATATAGGCTTTTATACCATCAAGCATCTCGCAGCCCTTCGAAGTATGGGACTTCATTATCTCCGTCTCTTCCGGAGTAAGTCTTCCGGGCTTCAGGATTATATTGTCGGGCAGGCATATCTTGCCGATATCATGGAGCATGCTTGCGGTTGCGTATGTATCAACCTTCTCTTTGGTAAGTCCGAGGTCCGGGTAATCCCTCATCATCTGCATGCCCAGTATCCTGGTAAAGTTCTTGACTCTCTCTATATGGTCCGAGTAATCAAGATTTCTGTACTCTACTATGGATCCGAGGGCTTCAAGAAGGGAATTGCGGCTTTTCTTAAGTTCCTCCGACTGCAGGGTCAGCAGTCTGAACTGTTTCTTCAGTGTCTCATCCTGCGCCCCTATCCTCTCGGTGGACTTCTCCTCACGTCCGGAGATCCTGACAAGATTGGCAATCCTTCTTTTTAACTGTCTGCTCCTGAAGGGCCTTCTCGCAAAATCCATAACACCCATATCGAACCATTCATCGGGCGTTTCGGGATCTTCCTCACCTTCTATCATTATGAACGGGACCTTTTTGGTAAGTCCGGCCGCAAATGCCTCCTTCAGGAGAGTTTCTCCGGAAACTCCGGGAAGGTCGGCTCTCAGGAATACACATTCAAATCCGGAGATACCGTCATTAAGGTATCTTCTTCCTTCCTCTCCGTCAGATGCGCAGACAACCTCATAAGTGCCCTTGAAGATATCGGAAAGCTCTTCTCTTTCTACAAGTTTTCCCGTTATGATCAGTACTTTTGACGCCATAGACACCTCACGATCATTCTACGATGGCATCCGGATCCCCTGGATCCCTGCCGTTGTGGTATGCAAAAATCTTCTCTTCGTGTCCGTTCCTGGCCTTGCGAAGCGTCACGTCCGTCAGTTCCTTCTCGGATACCCAGTTGGCACTTCCCAGCTGGACCCTGACTCCGTCGTATATGGTACCCTTTGCAAGTATCACTGCCCGGCTCAGTTCAAGAAGCCTGCTTCTTACCTCTTCCTGTCTGGCTGTCAGATCTTCCAATTCCCTGCCCTTTGTGTAAAGGGCGTTCTGGACTTTCTCGTATACCGGCTGTTCTGCAAGCTGCACGGGATCCAGCTTGGCTTCCATCTCCCTGCGCACGTTGTCGAGGATCCTGACCTCCTCCTGCGCACTGCTGAGCTTGCGGTATATCTCGTTGTTGAGCTTAAGGAGTGCGGTGGATGATCCTGCCCTTATCAGGGTCTGCTTTCCTGCCTTGGATCCTATGCTCTGGGCACTTACTCCCTTTACTCCGGTGCACACTCCTCCGACTATGGTGCCGGTCCTCATCTTGGCTTCGACCATCTCTTCCGAGTACAGCACGCTGTTCATGGCATAGTCTATATGTATGCTGCCGCCTGCATAGACATCGGCCGATTCGATGAACTTGGCACTTACATTGCCCTTTGCCCGGATCTTGCCGCGTCCCGCTCCGTTTATTCCCTTTCGCAGTATGATGTCACCTTCGGCTTCAAGGGTCGCACCTTCAACAAAGCCGTCTATGATGATATCCTTGCCTGCCCTTATGACAACTCCGGCTCCTACATTTTCCTTAACACGTATGGAGCCTTCAAAGACCACATTTCCGACAGCGGTAGTGACCTCTTCTATCTCCAGCATTTCGCTGACTTCAAGCCTGTCATTCTCAAGCTTTACCATTCCGTCAGTCTTGGCTGTATAGGTACATCTGTCCTTATCCATCACAAATCCGCTTCCGGCAAGGACAGGCTGTTCCCTTCCCCTGATGGACTTGAGAATGTTGCCTTCCACGTCGTAACCGTCAACGCCGTCTTCAGCTTTGTGATAAAGTGCTATGACATCGCCCTTTTTGACCGCGTCATACCACTCAATATCCTGGTAATCCACAGAGCCGTCGGGAAGGAGCTTGGGCCTTCTGTTTACGTTGGTATTAAAGAAATACTCATACCATCCGTCCTTGCCGTTTTTGGCATTCTGACCCACGGCAATGAGAATGGTATCCTCTTCTATCGCGCCCTCTGCGATCTTTTTTATCTCATTTCGCAGGAGTCCCTTACGGATCTTGCAATTCCATGTCTCCTTGAAGATCTCTTCTTCCGTGAGGCGGTGGTCCTTATCGATGACCGACAGGTATGCCTCCATTCCGTCAGGGGAGATGATGACCTTAAAAGGCACTTCCTCAACAGGTGCGTTTTCATCACTAACCAGCTTATCCAGCCTGTCGAAATCAAGAGATTCCGAAGAAGATGAGATCCTGGCTGCCCTGTTTACCTCTTCCCTGAGGGCAAGCCTCATATTCCGCATGTCCATGGCGGAGAATCTCAGAGCGGCATACGAACTGACATCAAGTCCTTCTTCGATACCCAGCCTTATCTCCCTCATCTGGGGTGCCAGGAAAAGGGGATTTGAGAAGAGACTTGTATCTATACGATTCTCCAGGCCGAGCCGTATCTCTCTCATCTGTCTCCACTCATATGAGGGATTCACATAGAGAGTGATGTCCAGTCCCTTTTCGAGACCAACCCTGAACTCCTCGATGGACGGAGCTCTGTACTCAACCCTGAGATATTCTTCAATGGGAACTTTTCTGGTAAGGGATATGCGTATCTGCTCAAGCTGATCGTCCTTATATCCCTCAGCCACATACTTCATGATATCCACACCGTCACGCCTTGACTTACGTATCTGGCGCACGACCATAGGTGGATAATCCAGAAAATCCGAAACATCCACGCCGCATTCGAGGCCTTTTCTGATCTGGCGCATTGCATGATACGATATGGCCGGATCGGCATAGCGGCTGACATCTATCCTGTCCTCAAGCCCTAGTCTGATCTCCTCCATCTGGAGCCAGTCGAGCTCTGGATTTCTAAGCACACTAACATCAAGACCCTTCTCGAGCGCCAGCCTGATCTCTCTCATCTGGATCGCCAGGAATATTGGGTCTTCGTAAACGGTTGTGTTCAGGCCTTTTTTCTTGCCCTCTTGTATCTCGAATCGCTGATCCGGGGTATAGAGCGTCGTTTTTTCAGCCATAAAGGTACGGGATCCCTATCTTAAAAACCGTTTTTCATCTTAACTGTATACGCGGCTCGGCCGCAAAACATCCCAGGCAGGTCCGGGTCCGCACAGTTAGAAATATTATAACATCAAAGGCCCCTTTGCTCTACATTTTTTGTGCATATTTCCTTTGATTTTTGCGATTTTTCAGCCTGCCCGTGCTCCGGTATCCCCGGAGCCCTTCTCCGCCTTTTGCATGCAAAAACGGACAGGAAGCATCCTGTCCGTTTTAAGTCATATCAGTAATAAATATCAATAACTGCCCGGTCTGTCCTGCAGCCGCATGTTACTGGATCCTGGTTCCGCATGCTGCGCAGAAGGTGGTTCCGGGATTAACGTTATTGCCGCACTTGGGGCATACGGTTGCGCCTGCCTGGGGTGCTGCCTGAGCGGGAGCCTGTGCCTGAGGTGCTGCAGCCTGAACGGGCTGAACGGGAGCCTGAGGCTGTACATAGGTTGAAGCGGGCTTATTTGCTCCGAGTCCCTTGACGCCATTGATGATGACGAAGACGATCAGGGTGCAGAGAAGTGCTGCATCGAGGAAATAGTCGATCTTGTTCATGACTCTGTAGAAACCTGATGCATCATCTGCAAAGGTTCTTACGATCTCTTCGATGAAGTTGAGGCAGCTCTGTACAAGAAGGAATCCGACCTTGATGATGAGAGCCATTTTGGATCCTGCATTGATGATCTCGCTCTTCTCAACAACTGCTGCGAAAAGCATAAGTCCGAGCATAGGGGTAACTCCCCAGATTGCTCCTACAAAGATAAGTGCTACGAATAAGTACTCATTGATGCCAAGCTTTGTCTTGTTCATTTCTCCTCCTCCGGGCTTATGCCCTGCCAGCTTTTTATTGGTTACATCTGATGCCTTACAACGGCATATTCATCATCATTCCGGTAATAGGGACACTCTGCTCGGGAATCGTTCATGATACGGTATGCATCGTCTTCATCCATCGAGACCATGCAGTCGTAGCAATCGTCTTCCTCATCGTATACATAATTTACACAGGTGTCGCATGAATACATATCTGTTTCCTATAGACCCTCAGTAACATCATGCCTTCTCGGCATCGCTCTTCTTCTTGGGGATCATGACGAAGCATACGATGCAGGCTACAATATAAAGAGCAAGAGTCACATAAAGAACGGTCTGATAACCCTGGGTGTTGACTGAAACCTCTGTTCCATCCGAAAGAGCGATGGTCTTAAACTCTCCGACATGCTTAACGATGTAGGTTGCAAGCTGGTTGCCGGTAAGTCCCGCCATAGCCCATGCAGAAAGGCACATTCCGTGAACTGCCGAGATGCTCTTCATTCCGAAGTGGTCGGAAAGAAGTGTGGGAACATTTGAGAAGCCTCCGCCGTATCCTGCATTTACCATGATAAGGAGTGCAACACAGAGTACAACGATCTGATTATCGAGTCCCTTGGTGATAACAACTGCAGCAGTAAATGCTATGGACAGGATGAAGATGATCTTGTAGATGGTATTACGATCCTTGAACATATCAGCCCATGCGGAGAATCCGAGTCTTCCGGCAGCATTTGCGATAGCCGTTACCGATCCGAGAGTAGCTGCAACCGCAAGGCTCAGTCCTACGGAATTGAAGATTGCCTTCTCCTGGGAGATAAGTGCAAGTCCGCAGGTAATGTTGATATAGAACATGATCCATATTCCGATGAAGGTCTTATTGGAGAATGAGAGCTTGAAATTCCTGCCAAGTGTTGCGAAGAATTCCTTTATTCCGCCCTTCTCGCCGTGAGCCTCAACCCAGTCTGAAGGCTTCTTGAGAAGAATATGTCCTACGAACATCATTACACAGTATACTGCACCCATGATGAAGAACATGTATGCAGGATTGTTATCAAATGCGTTCAGCAGCTTCTGCATTATGGGAGTTGCTATAGCCTTTGCAAGTCCGAAGCCCGCAACCGCAAGTCCGGTAGCAAGACCCTTGCGGTCCTTGAACCAGAGCATAAGAGTCTTAACGGGGCTGAGGTATCCGGTTCCGAGACCGATACCCATGATGCATCCGTAGAAGAGATATATGAGAGGAAGGGACTTAAGAAGGATAGCTGCGCCGGTTCCTATCATACCTATGGTAAAACAGATGGTTGCGATAAGAGATGATCTGTGGATATCCTTCTCAACAACGTCTCCGAGGAATGCTGCCGACATTCCGAGGAAGAAGATCGCAAATGAGAAAGCCCACTGGATAGCGCTGGAATGAGCATTATAGTTTCCAACACCGTACAGATACTCTCCGATCTCCTTGGAGAAAGTACCCCAGCAGTAAACGGTACCGATACTGCAGTGAAGAAGTAGTGCGGGAATAGCGGCGCAGATCCACTTATTTTCGCGCTTTCCTCCCTGCTTTGAACTTGATTCTGCCATTTTCAAAACCTCACTTTAATAAATTAATGATACTAAATTATGTCAAAACCTTTAAAAGATTAGCACTAACGCTGTAAAAAAGCAAATAATTAGGCATTTGGCGGATGCTTATTTTTCTCTTTCCAACGCAGCATAGATGTCCCGCTTGCTGACACCTCTGTCGGCAGCTGCTGCTTTCATCGCTTCTTTCCTGTCCATTCCCTGTGCTTCGTACATGGCCACGTGTTCCGGGATGCTCATGTTCTCCCACCGTGCCGTCTCCTCAGCCCGGATGGATTCGATATCCCTTCCCTCTATTACGAGGACGTATTCACCGCGCGGATCTTCATTTTCATATCTGAGTATTGCCGATCCTATGGTGGTATGGATGACCTCTTCGAACTTCTTGGTAAGTTCCCTGCACAAAGCGATCTTTCTCAGGGAGCCCTCGTGAAGCGATGCCGCCAGATCCTCAAGAGTTCCCCTCAGATGGTGAGGAGCCTCATACAGGATAAAGGTCCTGGTCTCATTTTCAAGATTTTTCAGAACCTGCTCCCTCTCCTTTTTTTCACGGGGAAGGAATCCCTCGAATACAAACCTTCTGGTATCAAGACCCGAAAGAGTCAGGGCCGTGATGCATGCACAAGGCCCCGGAAGGGATGTCACGGTGATCCCCGCCTCAATGCACATCCTGACAAGGACCTCGCCCGGATCTGATATTGCGGGGGTTCCGGCATCGGTGATCAGAGCGATATTCTTTCCTTCCTGCAGCTTTGAGATGAGTTCATATGCCTTGTCTACCTTATTGTACTCATGGTAGCTGGTCATGGGAGTGTGAATGCCGAAATGGTTCAGAAGCTTAAGACTGTTACGGGTATCCTCGGCTGCAATAAGATCTGCATTCTGCAGGCACTCCAATATCCTCGGAGACATATCCCCGAGATTACCTATGGGTGTTGCACACAGTTGTAATGATCCGCTCATATTCTTTTACTTAATTTCACCAGGGTGCACAGCTTTAATATCTGTTTTTTTCGATTTGTCGGAGCGCTTAATGAGCAGCTATCGACCATGATTCGTTCCGAGGACTGTCTGAGCGAAGCGAGTTCCGCAGGAACGAATCGAATATGGGCGATACCTGCGAATTTAGCAGCGGAGACCATGAGAAAAAAACCAGATATAAAGCTGTACACCCGTCACAATCTAAAAAAGTTTGTCAGAATCCGTAGAGCTCCCGGACTTCTTCGGTATAGCTTCCATCCGCATTCTGCAGTATCAGGGGCTTTTCCACGGTAATGCGCACATTCGCACCGCGCACGCCTTCGATGAGGACCATGTTCGGTTCTCTGTCGATCATGGGATATACCAATCTCATCCGCTTGGGTTCAAGGTGATGATCGTGCATGGTACACATTATCTCCGACAGCCTGAAGGGTCTGTGCACCATGTAAAAATGTCCGCCCGGTTTAAGCAGTATCTCCGACTCCCTTATGACATCCTCAAGGGTACAGAGCATCTCGTGTCTTGCTATCGCCTTCGCATCTCCGGGATTGAGTATCCCGTGATCTCCCTGAAGGTACGGGGGATTGCATGTTATAACGTCAAAAGAGGCACGGGGGAATAACCGTCCTGCCTCTTTGATATCTCCTTCCACAATGGAAACCCTGTCCGTAAGATCGTTCATCAGAACGCTTCTTGCCGCCATTTCGGCACTCTCTGCCTGTATCTCAAGTCCGGTAAGATGGGCTGCACCGGTCTTGGCTGACATGAGTATCGGAAGTATCCCCGTTCCGGTGCCAAGATCCAGCACCCGGGCGCCATCCGCAGCCTTCGCAAAATAACTCAGAAGCACCGCATCCATTCCGAAGCAGAATCTGCCCGGATCCTGAATTATCTTAAGTCCCGCTCTCTGGAGATCGTCTATTCTCTCTGATCCTTTAAGACTGACCTGTGCCATTTGGTGTACCGGCTCCGCCTTCAGACTCCTTATTCTTAGGTCTGTTATCACGGTTTCTGTGATGGTGGTTCCTGTGGTTTTTACCCTGCTGTCCCTGTCCGTCCTGCTCGCGGCGTTCCTGGTCCTGAGGATTTCTGTTCTGGCGCTCGCCGCCCTGATTCCTGCGGTCGCGTCCCTGCTTTTCACCGCCCTGTCCGTTCTGGCGGTCCTGTCTGTCGCCGTCCTGACGTTCCTGTCTGTTCTGGCGCTCCTGTCTGTTCTTCCTGTCTCCGCGTTCGTTATCCTGTCTGTCTCCGCGGTTTTGCTGCTGACCGGACTGCGTACGTCCTTCCTTACCCTTATCCTGGCGGCCGTTTTCGCGGGCATTCCTGTCTGCTTCAGCCTTCATCTCGCGAGCTTCATCCTCGAGGAGTGCCAGCATTTCCGGTGAATCCTCTGCTGCGATACCGATATGGGATCCGCCGCGCTTTCCCTTCTTTCTCCTGAGAACAGTTATCTCACCGGCGGGATAATCCCTGAGCTCTTTGTCATCTCCTACCTCCACCAGCACCTTGGCGATCTGTCTGAGGACATTGATGCCGGATACCTCTCCTCTTGTACCGTCTGAGGTAACGACATAATCTCCGAGTGCAGGCATGGTGGAATTGAGCTCCTCATATGCCTCTTCTTCGTACTTAAGGCAGCACATAAGTCTGCCGCACACCCCCGATATCTTGGTGGGGTTGAGGGAAAGGTTCTGCTCCTTGGCCATCTTGATTGACACTGGAACGAAATCACTTAGAAATTCCGCACAGCACAGGGGTCTTCCGCAGGAACCGAAGCCGCCCAGGCTTCTTGCCTCGTCTCTTACACCGATCTGTCTGAGCTCGATCCTTGTCCTGAATATTCCCGCAAGATCCTTGACCAGATCCCTGAAATCCACTCTCTGTTCGGCCACGAAGAAGAATATGATCTTGCTGTTGTCGAATGCGTATTCCACTTCGGTGAGCTTCATATCAAGACCATGCTCGGCTATCTTCTCCTGAGCGATCTTGTATGCATTCTTCTCCCTTGCGGCATTCTCCTCCACCTGTCTGTCATCGGCTTCGGTGGCCTTTCTCATTATTTTGCGAAGCGGGGCCGGTATCCTTGCTTCATCCACTTCCTGGATATCGCTGCAGGCCTGGGCATACTCTATACCCTTAACGGTCTCCACGATACAGTGGTCATCCTTTGCGATCTCTATATCACCGGGATCAAAAAAGTAACTCTTTCCGCCCGCTTTGAACCTTACTGCTATAACCTTCATCTTGTCTCCTGAAAACAGGCCCGCCGGCCCTTTATCCGTTCTCCTGGATCACTGCAAAAAGCAGTTCCATCGCCACCTCAAAGGTAACATTTGCCCTGAGCCTTTCCTTGGCTTTGGTAATGGCACCGAGCACTTCCTCGATACCCTCGTAGCTGCTGCGTCTTGCAACCTTCCTTATGATCGAAAGATCATCTTTATACACAAGGCTGTCCGTCTCGCCGGTCGCCTTGAAGATAAGCACATCTCTGTACCATACGGTGATCATGTCAAGGAACTCACCCGCATCGACCTTGTACTCCGCAAGGCTCCTGACAAGTGCGATCATATCCGCTATGGAATCTTCCCTTGCATTCTTGACAACGGACTGGGCCGCAGCCTGCATGGCTGAAAAGTCATCGCTTGCCGCCATGTCACGCGCCTTGCCGAGATTGCCCTGTGCAAAGGCAATGGCCACATCCGCCCTGTAATCCGGAACCTCCAGTTCCTTCATCAGATAATCCTTAAGTACTTTTTCGGGAACCGGCTTGAGCTCCCAGGTGATGCATCTTGACCTGACGGTGGGAAGCATCATGGTTATATTGGAAGCAAGGAGCATTATAACCACATAATCCGGCGCCTCCTCAAGACTTTTGAGCAGCGCATTCTGGGCCTGGGCAGTCAGCTTATCCGCTTCGCTTACAATGTATATCTTACGGGATGACTGATATGGCTTAAGGGAAATATCATCGCATATCTGCTCCCTTACTTCATTAACGCTTATGGAATTGGGCTTCTCGTGGATCACATATTTAATGTCGGGATGTGTATGTGCCTCAGCCTGCTTACAGGAATGACACTCGCCGCAGGCATCGCCGTGGAAATCATCGCACACCAGCATCTGCGCAAAGACAGACGCAATGAATTCCTTGCCGGCTCCCTTTTCACCGGTAAGGATGTATCCGCCGGAAACGCGGTCACGTTCGATGGATTCGGTGATCTGCTTTTTGATCAGATCCTGTCCTATTATGTCCTTAAGCTTTGGCATTATCTACTCCGTATCAGGTGAAGATATCGAGAAGAAGTCCCTTTATCTCACCGATCTTGTTCAGTATATCCAGGTTGTCCTTTTCATCGTTCATGAGTTCCTGGGCCAGCTGGTCGAGATTGTCATCCACCAGCCTTATGATACCGTACACTCTGTGACGACCCTTTCTGTCAAGGAAGTTCTCTCTGGTAAAAGAATGTGAATGTGTCACTATCTCGTTAAGAAAGTCCTTGACCAGGGACCGGTAGTGGCGCATATCCTTTACATCCCTGCGCTTTGCCAGCTTCTTTCCTTCGGAATCGATCTGCTCCATGAGCGCATTCAGCTTACCTGCAAGCTCGGATTCCTCGATGTTGCTGGCAAGCATGAACTTAAAGCTGCCGTCGGATTCCTGAACGTGCTGGGGTGCCTGAGTCTGCGCTGTTTGATTGACCTGATTGACTCTTATGTCCATATGGTCCCTCTGCAGATCGGTTAAGCCATATGCTTAACAGTTCCTTATAAATTCCGCCACTTCACTGATGCATCTGTCAAGATCTTCATTGTTCATGAAGATGTTATCAACGCCTGCTGCCTGCAGCTTGTCATCATCAAAATCCTCGGAATCGGTGATGAACCTGCGGCACATTTCCTTATATCTGGGAACAGGCTGTTTCTTTTCGCGCCTCATTGCGCGCTCGAGCCTGATACCGTCATCCGTCTCTATCATTATGGGGCAGGTATTCTCCGTTCCGAAGTAATCCCTGAGCTTCATGTATGCGGGGATGGTACCGGCCGCCGCGATAACATTTTTGCCGTCAGGAGAAAAGGTACCGTCGTCCACGGTAAAGTATCTCCAGAGTCCGTACACCGTATCATAGGATCTGTCCTCTATGACCCTGCCGGATTCCTTCAGCCTGTTAAAGCCCTCTTCGTCGGTAAAATGATACTCCCTGCCTTCCTCCTCACCTGCTCTCTTAGGGCGTGTGGTGTATGACACAAGAGGAACGAGCTCAAGTGACGTGTCCGCAAGAAGCTTCTTATAGATTGTGTCCTTGCCGCTGCAGCTCTTGCCCAGCAGGCATATTATCTTAGCCATTTTTCACAACGGAGATACAACCGTCTCCGATCCCTTTTACATTAAATCCCTCGGAAATACACTTCAGGATATACTCTGTATGTTCCTTTTCGATCCGCTCTCCGGGTGCAAGTACCGGTGTTCCGGGAGGATAGATGAATACCATTCCCGTGCATATCCTGCCCTCGGATGCGGAAAGCGGTATCTCCTCACTCTCTGAGTCTGCCGCTTTTGAGGGAAGCATCACCCGCTGCGGGTGCCTTGAAAGCCCGGTTCCCAAAGGAGCCTTTTCTGCCTTCTCGCAGATCTCCGGATCAAGATCCAGCTGTGTAAGCGCATCTGCTACTCTCTCGAATCCCTCTTTGTCATCACATACCGTAAACATGGCAAGTATGTATCCGGGACAGGTCATCTCGGTCTCTATACCGTACTTTTCCCTAAGGAGCTGCGCAAGCCGTACTCCGCTTATCCCAAGAGCATCCGTACATATGAGAAGCTTTCCGTAGTCTGCTCTCCCGGACCGGAGTTCTTCCGCAAAAGGCCTAAAGATTAGTTTATCACATACTTCAAGGCGTTTTAACAGTTTTTCGAAATTATCCTTAAATGCAGGAACAAGGTCCCTGTTATCTGCCATGTATCTGATGCATCCGTCGATCATGGACATCAGAGGATATGAGGGGGAACTGGACTGGTATACGGATAAAAATCTTCTGAGCTTTTTCCTGTCAACGAGTCCGCCCTTTACCGAAAGGATGGCAGTCTGGGTAGGTGCGGGAAGGGTCTTGTGAACCGACTGCACCGCAATGTCCGCCCCCCGCCTTATGGCATCGGAGGGGTTTCCTTCATCAAACGAAAGGTGTGCTCCGTGAGCCTCGTCAACGATAAGGGGTATGCCCCTTTCATGGACGATATCCGCTATCGCAGCTATATCCGCAAGTCTTCCCTCGTATGTGGGAGATACTATGAAAACAGCCTGTACACCCGGATTTTCATCAAGAGCTTTCCTTACCTCTTCAGGCCTTACCGCCTCAACGATGCAGGGAGTTTCCATAACCTCCGGAAAGATATAAACCGGATCCAGCTCCCTGAGATATACGGCATTATAAGCGGACTTGTGGGAATTCCTGACCATCACGATCCTGCCGCCCTTGTCGGTGCATGCGCTTATCGCGGCAAGGATACCGGCCGTACTTCCGTTGATCAGAAAAAATGATTCGTCGGCACCAAGCTGCAGGGCGGCGAATCGTTCCGCCTCCAGTATGATACCGGACGGATCATGAAGATCGTCTGCTCCTTCAACCTCGGTAAGATCGATCTTAGCAATATCCCCGGGGATATGGTCAAAGGCATGTCTCTTATGTCCCGGCATGTGGCAGGGATAGAGACCCTTACCGGAATAATCCTTAAGTTCATCAAGCAATGATGTCACTTATCCATCCCCTTAATGATCTCATCTATGGTATGCCATCCGAGAACGGCACACTTAACTCTGGCGGGCATATGGGAGATATCGGAAAGAGCTCCCGCTTCCCCGAGTTCATCTATCTCATCGGGAGTGGCCTCACCCTTTATCATCTTAATAAAATTCTCCGCAAGATGTCTGGCTTCCGTGACATTCTTTCCCATGATCATATCGATCATTATATCTGCAGATGCCTGGGAAATGGCGCACCCGTCCCCTATAAAGGATGCGTCGGAAATGATACCGTCCTTTACTTTGAGCTGAACGGTTATCTCATCTCCGCATGAGGGATTTACTCCCTCCATCTCGATATCCGGATCCTCGATCGGATGCTTGTGAAGAGGGTGCATATTATGGTCTGTTACCACTTCATTGTAAAAAGTTTTAAAATCCATACCCAAGAAGTCCTCTGACTTTTGATAATTCTTCGAGGAATCTGTCCACTTCCTCTTCGGTGTTG
The DNA here is from genome assembly GCA_902761225.1 of uncultured Lachnospiraceae bacterium. Classification (GTDB taxonomy): domain Bacteria; phylum Bacillota; class Clostridia; order Lachnospirales; family Lachnospiraceae; genus AC2028. The sequence goes on from CACWJQ010000012.1 coordinate 48,249, forward strand.
TAGAATGCAAAACTTGCCCGGCATGTTGACTTCACGCCCAGGAAATCCATGAGAGGCTGTGCGCAGTGATGTCCCGCTCTTACGCATACTCCGGCTCTTCCGAGTATATCGGCAACATCATGAGGATGCACATCCTCAACACAGAACGTGACGATGCCCTTGTGATCGAATGCATCCCGGGATCCGATGATGCGGATCTTATTCATGGCCTTAATGCCATCTATGGCTCTTTTTGTAAGGATCTCCTCCTGAGCTTCTATTATATCCCATCCGACTTCATTAATAAAACCGATGGCTGCGGCAAGCCCCACCGCTCCGCCTACGTTGACCGTACCGGCTTCGAACTTATGAGGAACCTCGGCATAGGTAACCCTGTCCCAGTGCACGGTCTGTATCATCTCACCGCCGTACATAAAGGGCTTCATTTTTTCAAGATGCTCGCTCTTACCGTAGAGCACTCCGATGCCCATGGGTCCGAACATCTTATGTCCCGAAAAAGAAAGGAAATCGCAGTCAAGATCCCTTACATCCACCTTCATATGGGGAACGCTCTGGGCTCCGTCCACGGAGATCAGCGCTCCGCAGGAATGAACCTTCCCGGTGATATGCTTTATATCGTTGACTCTTCCAAGAACATTTGACACCTGTGTCAGTGCCACTATCTTAGTCTTTTCAGACAGGCATTTATCAAGAGCTTCGTCTGAGATATATCCCGTTTCATCCGGCTCCAGCTTAACAAGGCGCGCCTTCTTTTTATCAGCCATATATTTCCAGGGCAGGAAATCCGAATGATGTTCCATCACGGATACGACTATCTCATCACCCTCGGAGATATTGTCCTCGCACCATGAATATGCAAGAAGATTGAGAGCTTCCGATGCATTCCTCACGAAGATGATATTCTCCGGTGCCCCGGCATTTATAAAGGCTGCGACCCCGGCTCTTGCATTCTCATAGGCTTCCGTTGCTCTCTCGCTTAAGTCATATACTCCTCGAAAAGGGTTGGCATTGTCCTTCTCATAATAATCCCTGACTGCATCCAGCACTCCCAGGGGCTTCTGGGTGGTAGCCGCATTATCAAGATATGCCAGGTCCTGTGTAAGCAAGGGAAATTGCTTCCTGTATTCTTTTACTTTTTCCCTGATCTGTGTGTCAGTCATCTTCTCTGCTTTCATCAATGATATTCATTACATACTCAAGTGCCCCAGGGTCTGCGATATGGGAAACCGCAGCTTCAAGCGATGCTCTTTCGAGTATCTTAAGTGCCTTATCCCTGTCTATGCCTCTGCTCATCATATAGAAGAGCATATCCTCTGCGGGCTTTCCGATGGAAGCACCGTGGCTTCCGGCAACATTCTCCTCGGTACAGAGGATGAGGGGCACGGTCTTATTGATCACGGTATCGTCAAGTATCAGTACGCTTTCATTCTCCGCGCCGTCCGCACCTGCACATCCCTTTACAAAGTCGATGGTTCCTCTGAAGGTCTTCTGCGCCTTCTTTGAAAGAGCTCCGCTTATATTTATCTCTGACTTTGAACGGGGAGCAAAATGCTTCATGACATAATTCATGTCGAGGGTCTCACCGTCCGTTCTTATAAGTCCGATCCTGCATCCCGCATAGGAATCCTCGCCTGTAAGCCCGGACCTGTAGCCCGCATTTATATTGCTTCCGCCTTTGAATATCTGTACAAGATTGACCTGCGCTTTATCGGATATAACGGTTCCGATATCATTTATAAACTCAAGTCCCTTACCGGGTCTTATGACCTGTGTGAGATTGACCACGGAATCCTTCTCCGCTTTTATAAGAACCTGAAGGATCCCGGCAGCCTTTATATCCTCATCCGAAGTGATATCCATAAGGATGTTAAGAGTCTTACCCTCTCCGGCTTCGAAGCATAGCACCTCGGCAGCGTCTTCCCTGTAATCCTTCTTTATGAGAGTCAGTTCTCCTGTGCGGGCATCTGCCTTCACAGGGCTTATTCCGCTTTTTGCAAGATATGCGGAAAGTTCCTCACCGCAGCCCGTTTCCATCTTCCATTCTTCTGCATCTGCCACGGGGGCTGTTCCTTCGGTTTTGCCCCGGGGCATGGATGCGGGAAGTTCTACATATGTTTCGTTTACCTTAAGCCTGTTCCATGTAGGAGGAACGAGGCTGTTTATCATTATCCTGTCAGCCATCATCCTATGCTCCCCTTCATCTCAAGTCTTATCAGGTTGTTCATCTCTGCGGCATATTCCATGGGAAGTTCCCTGGAGACATTATCAGCAAAGCCGCTTACTATAAGGGCTCTCGCATCCTCTTCGGTCATCCCCCTGCTCATCAGGTAAAATACCGCATCGTCGGGAATGCTTCCTATGGAAGCTTCGTGTCCGATATCTGCATCATCGGTGCGGATATCCATTACGGGAATGGTATCCGAACGTGAGATGTTATCAACCATCAGGGATTCACAACTTACAACGGACTTGGCACCCTTTGCACCGGGCATTACCTGAACCGATGTCCTGGTAGTGCTTACTCCGCCGCTCTTTGCTATGGACTTGGTATTTACAACCGAGGAAGTATTTTTACCGACGTGCATGACCTTCATTCCGGTATCGAGGTTCTGTCCCTCTCCCGCAAATGTTATGCCGGTATACTCCATGGTTGAATTATCGCCCTTCAGTATGGTTGAAGGATACAGGTAAGAAGTATGGGATCCGAAGGAACCGGAGACCCACTCCATCCTTGCGTTTTCTTCGACGATAGCCCTCTTTGAATTGAGGTTGTACATGTTCTTGGACCAGTTCTCAATGGTGGAGTATCTGAGCCTTGCGTTCTTCGACACAAAGAGCTCAACGCAGCCCGAATGAAGGTTTGCCACGTTATACTTGGGGGCAGAACATCCTTCGATGAAATGGAGATCTGCGCCTTCATCCACGATTATGAGGGTGTGCTCAAACTGTCCGGCACCCTTTGCATTCAGTCTGAAATATGACTGGAGAGGAATGGATACCTTGACTCCCTTGGGAACATACACAAATGATCCTCCGGACCATACGGCTCCGTGAAGAGCATTGAACTTGTGGTCTGTGGGAACAAGGAGCTTCATGAAATGCTCCCTTACCATATCGCTGTACTCACCCTTGAGTGCACTTTCGAAATCGGTATATACGACTCCCTGTTCCTCAACCTCTTTCATTACATTATGGTAGACGAGCTCGGAATCATACTGTGCGCCGACTCCCGCTAATGACGCACGCTCTGCCTGGGGAATGCCCAGACGCTCAAAGGTATTCTTGATATCTTCGGGAACATCGTCCCATGAAGTCTGCATCCTGGTATTGGGCCTTACATATGTGGAGATATGGTCCATATCAAGACCGTCTATTCCCGGGCCCCACTGCGGAACCTTCAGTTCCTTATAGATCTTCAGGCAGTTTAGTCTGAACTCTCTCATCCAGTCGGGATCGTCCTTTTCTTCGGAGATCCTGCGGATGATATCCTCGTTCAGACCCTCTTCAAGCCTGGTCGCATTATCTTCTTTATCTATTACGTCGTAGACACTGCGGTTTATGTCATCGACGATGGTCTTTTCTTCACTCATATATTATGCCTTCAGATATTTCTCAAATCCGCTTTCATTGATCTCATCCACAAGGAATCTGTCTCCCTCAGCTACAACATGACCGTCAGCAATGACATGAACCCTGTCCACATTAAGGGCATCGAGGATCCTGGTGGAGTGGGTTATTATAAGAAGCGAACCTCCCACCTGCTCCTGATATGCCTTTACACCTTCGGATACGGTACGCACGGCATCGACATCAAGTCCCGAATCGGTCTCATCCAGGATTGCAAGCTTCGGCTTCATCATAAGAAGCTGAAGGATCTCGGCCTTTTTCTTCTCGCCTCCGGAAAAGCCCACATTGAGCTCTCTGTCGAGATATCCCGGATCCATATTGAGAACCTTCATCTGCTCTGCGGCAGCCTTTTTGAAGTTCCAGAGAGACATCCTGTTTCCGAGAGCCTCACAGGAATTTCTGATAAACTCAGAAAGCCTTACTCCGGGAACCTCGATGGGATTCTGGAAGGACATGAAAAGTCCCTTCCTTGCTCTTTCATCGGTGGCCATTTCAAGCAGGTTCTCTCCGAAAAATGTCACGCTTCCGGAAGTTACCTCATATTCGCTCTTTCCCATGAGCGTATTTCCGAGAGTGGATTTTCCCGCTCCGTTCGGTCCCATGATGACATGGGTCTCACCCTCTCCGATCTCAAGATCAAGTCCCTTAAGGATCTCCTTGTCCTGAACCTTTACATGTAATTTTTCTACTTTTAAGATTTCCTGACTCATTTTTAAAAGCCTTTCAATAAAATAAAAACACTGTTTGTTGGGGCAAATCGTACCTATTTTACTTGGTAAATGCCCATATTTCAATACTTTCGGGGTAAAAACCTACAAATTTTATATATTTTTAAATCAAACATAAAAAAACAGAAGCGAATGACTTATCCGCTTCTGCTTTTCTCTCACGTTTTTTCCCGTGAACAGTCTGTCCGGCACATATGACCAGGGACTTATAGGGTTTGTATGACCGGTCCGGGCACTATGCATGCCTACCATATTATGCCTGGGCCATGTTCAGGTTGTAATAGATTCCCTTCTTTGCCATGAGCTCATCATGCTTTCCGCTTTCAGCAATGCCTCCGTTTTCTATAACGAATATCCTGTCGGCATTCCTTATCGTAGAGAGCCTGTGGGCTATTACAAATGAGGTCCTCCCCTGCAGTATAGTGGCTATTCCCTTCTGTACCATAAGCTCCGACTTGGTATCGATAGATGATGTAGCCTCATCAAGTATGAGTATCCTCGGATCGGAGATGATGGTCCTGGCAAATGCAAGGAGCTGCTTCTGCCCTGCCGAGAGTCCGCCTCCGCGTTCGGTAAGCTCTGTCTCGTATCCCTTCTCCAGCCTCATTATGAAGTCATGTGCCCCTACTTTCCTGCACGCTTCCTCAATCTCTTCGTCAGTCGCATCAAGCTTTCCGTATCTTATATTTTCCCGGATGGTTCCGGTGAACAGGAAATTGTCCTGAGTCATTATACCAAGCTGGCTGCGGAGACTTTCGATCGACACATCCCTGACATTGCTGTCATCAATGAGTACCGTGCCTGTCTGCACATCATAGAATCTGGATATAAGGTTCACTATGGTCGTCTTGCCCGCACCGGTGGGACCCACAAGAGCTATGGTCTCTCCGGGAGTAATGTCAAAGCTGACATCCTTCAGCACGGGGACTCCGTCCTCATATGAAAATCCCACATCCTTAAACCTTACTCTTCCGGTTATCTGCGGCATCTCGCCTACAGCCTCCCCGTCCTTTATCTCAGGCTCAAGATCGATGATCTCAAAAACTCTCTCTGCAGCTGCGAGATTGGCGATTATCTGGTTATAGAAGCTTCCCAGATTGGCTATGGGCTGCCAGAAAAGTGACAGATAACTGGTAAACGCAACAAGAAGTCCCACATTTGAAGCATCAATGTGCATCACCTTTATGGCAACATAGAGCATGCATACGATACTTATGGCGGTGCTCACCTCTATGACTGAGTTGAAAGCATCATTTACCCTGACTGCAAGTCCTGTGATAAGCAGCGGAAGTCCCACCATTCCCGCAAGAGCAAGGCGGGGATTCTTGATCAGCATTATCACAACAACCGCGATCACGGTGATAAAGTCGGGGAGAAGTGTTATGACAAAGTTCTGAAGCACCTGCTTAAGGGAGTTGACATCACCCATCACACGGGACAGGATCTTACCTGTCGGACGTGAATCGAAGAACTTAAATCCCAGAGTCTGCAGGTGTGTGAACACCTCCTCACGGATATTCTGAATGATTGAGTTAGTCATCTTGCTCATCAGATACATTCTGATCTTGACAAGTACCACCTTCACCACGTTAAGCAGCAGCGCGATCAGCACCAGTATCACCATACCCTTTATATTACCCGGGGTGATGTAGTCATCGATGGCTGATTCTATGATGAGCGGGTTTACAAGGCTTATGCCCACACAATATGCCATGATCAGCAGCACTACTACTATTGTCTTTTTGTATCTGAAGAGATAACTCAGAAGTCTCTTGATGGTTATCGACTTTTTTACCTGCGATACCTCTTCATCGTCCTTTATTGAATTGGCGGCCATTAGATCACCTCCTTCAGTTCTGCGGGCTCGCCGTATTGTGACACGTATGTCTCATAATAGAGCCCTTTCTTTTCCAGCAGCTCGTCGTGGGTCCCGCGTTCTGCGATCCTTCCCTCTTCGAGCACTATTATTTCATCTGCATCTTTTACCGAGCTTATCCTGTGTGCGATTATTATCTTCGTCATATCGGTAAGCTCTTTTAATCTCTTCTGGATATCACGCTCAGTCTCCATGTCCAGTGCGGAGGTTGAGTCATCCATTATGAGGATCGGCAGTTCCTTGGCAAGGGCTCTCGCTATAGATATCCTCTGCTTCTGACCGCCGGAAAGTCCCACGCCTCTCTCACCGATGACCGTTTCGTATCCCTTGTCCATCTTGTCGATGAACTCGCTGGCACCGGCATTCTTACTGGATCTCTTTACGACCTCATCGCTGATACCGTGCCTCCGTCCCATCCTGATATTCTCTGCGATGGTATCGGAGAAAAGGAACACATCCTGCATTACAAGGGAAATGCTTCCTCTCAGCTGCTTAAGGCTCAGCTTCTTTATGGGAACTCCGTCGAGGCGTATCTCACCCTCCGTAACATCGTAAAGTCTGGTAAGGAGCGATACGATGGAGGTCTTGCCGGCACCGCTGGCACCCATTATACCCAGAGTTTTTCCCGCAGGGACCTCAAAGGAAATGTCCTTAAGGATATCATGCATATCCTCCTTGTGAAAGCCGACACCGTCAAAGGTTACGGTTCCCTTCACCTTATCCAGCACCACAGGATCCCCGGGATCGTTGATCGTGGAGACTTCGTCATAGATCTTGTTGAGTTTTTTCACGGAAGCGATCGCCTCGGAAAAACTGTTCGTAAGCCATCCGAGCATTTCCATGGGCCATACGATGTTGCTGGAATATGTGATATATGCCGTGATCACACCCAGAGTCATGCCGAACATTCCCTTAACATAGAATATTCCGCCGATCACGATCACAAGGAGCGGTACAATCCCGGATATGAACGAGAAGAAAGGATAATACTTCACGAACACCCTGGAAAGATCCACATTGAGCTCTTTGTATTTGTCGTTGTGCTTTTTGAACTTAAGCAGCTCGAACTTTTCCTTGGCAAAAGCCTTTACAGTCCTTACACCTGCAATGTTCTCCTCGCAGGTTGTATTGAGCACGGCATTTTCCTCGGATATATCACCGAATACCTTGTCCAGCTTCTTGTCCATCCTTACCGCGGTGATGCCGCAGAAGACGATGGCCATTATGGGGATGATCGCCATATAGACATTCAGGCGGATCATACACACGATGATGAAGATGGTATACAGGAAGACTTCTATCAGGAGCATCGATATGAATGAAAGAGCCTCCCATACCTTGTCGATATCCTCCTTAAGCCTTGCCATGATCTCGCCGGTATTGTTCTTGTCAAAATAGCTGGTATCAAGACTCTGTATATGCTTAAACAGATCCCTTCTGAGACTGACTACCACCTTGGACGACACCGAGTCGAAATTGAATTCCTTGATGTACTGGAACATTGCCTTTAATAGTCCAAGTAACAGATAAGCTCCAAGGAACATCATAAGCTTGTCCGACTGCCCTCCCACAATGACATCATCCACTATATGTCTTGTTATCTCAGGCATTACCATTGAGATGGCAACAACTATGATTATGGCCGAGAGCGCTATGGCATACTGCCACATATTCCGTTTAATATGTTTAAATAACTTAAAACCTGATTTCTTTTTCTTTACTTCTTTTTCCCTCATAAATCTCACATCCTTTATAACAACCCGAAAAGGCTACAAAAAACCCCGGAAGGTTTAGCTTCCGGGGTAAATGTCTTTCGGTGCGGTATGAACTTAAGCAATGATCGTCTGAGATCATATCATACCATTAAAAACCCTTTTCGGAGGCTTATACTATATGAACTTACATTCCTGAGATCCGCGTAATTTCTCATCTTTAACATCTTATTGCCTCCTTTCTTTCAACTTAACTGTTTAGTAGTGACTTAAGTACCATATCGAAAAAACGATTTTTTGTCAACATGAAAAATAAAAAAGAGATCTCAATGTCTGAGATCTCTTCGTGCCCAGAGCCGGAATCGAACCAGCGACACGCGGATTTTCAGTCCGCTGCTCTACCAACTGAGCTATCTGGGCGAATAACGAGCCATGTGAAATGTGGATTATCGAAATAAATGCGAAGAATGCTTGCATTCGGGAGCATTTATTTTGATAAGACACTGTTTGTCGCTTTAGCGACAAACGGGCATCGGACAGACCGCAGGTCTGGACGATGTCATTTCTACAGGTCTGCAACTTTCCATGAGCCCTGCAAAGTAGCGGGGACAGGATTTGAACCTGCAACCTCCGGGTTATGAGCCCGACGAGCTTCCGGATTGCTCTACCCCGCGTTGTTTCCACTAGGGAAGTGGGTGGAGATGGATTCGAACCATCGAAGCAATTTGCAGCAGATTTACAGTCTGTCCCCTTTGGCCACTCGGGAATCCACCCATATTGATTTTTAAAGATCAAAAGCCGACGATCGGAATCGAACCGATAACCTGCTGATTACAAATCAGCTGCTCTGCCAATTGAGCCACATCGGCATACTGCTAAACCGAACGATACGGCAAAACGACCCAGAACGGACTTGAACCGATGACCTCCGCCGTGACAGGGCGGCGCTCTAACCAACTGAGCCACTGGGCCTTACAACCTGAAGGATCATTCCTTCAAAACCGAAACCGATACGAACATCTCATCCATACATTCTGGCAACTACAGGATAAGCCTTCGACCTATTAGTAAATGTCAGCTGAGAGCATTACTGCTCTTACACACCATTCCTATCTACCTCATACTCTCTAA
>CACWJQ010000013.1 GCA_902761225.1 uncultured Lachnospiraceae bacterium
ATTGTGTCCCAACTAGAATTACGTCAGGCCGCTATCCCCTTAATTATAAAAAATAAGTGCAGATGTATCACTTACATCTACACTTATATAGTACGAAACTTGAATTCAGTGCTTATCATTTCTTTTTAATCTAATTTTTCCTGTCATGCGTTCCACAATCAACTTGAAAACTGTCGTGCGAGGCATAACTCCCTTATTGAACGGGAAAGTCTCCATATGATAGTGTTTCATCAATATACAAAGGGCATCATATTTTTCATCCTCAGATAAAATCTCAATATGTCCTCTACCTATAACACTTTGATATTCCATAGTGCAACTCCCATGTTCAATATCTGAAACCAGATTGTGCTCACAATCCATTTCAAAACTTGCTCGGTTATCTTTTGCAATCAAATCCAACTTAGTACCTTCTGTCGCTCCGTGGAAATACAGTTCCAGCACATTTTCTTCCGTGATATTCATACCAAAGTTAAGAGGTAATATATACGGATAATTTTCATCATTTAAAGCAATCCTGCAAACATCGCATTTTTCAATAATTGAAACTATATCTGTAAATTCTGTTACCTCTCGATCACTACGTCTCAATTGAATTCCTCCTACAAATTTACCATCGTCTATAAAACTGGAAGTTATATTCCGTTGAAATGTGCAACTAACATTTCCTCAATTGTATCGAACTCGTATTTTTCACCGTATGAAACATCACCTGCACTGCCGATAGTATACTTTCCCAAATCCGAGCTATATCTGAAAACATCCATATCAACACATCCCAACCATAGTTCTTTATAATCGTTCCACCATTCGAAAATTCCTATGTCATCACATGAATAATAATTAAAAAAGTTATTATTCTGTAAAAAATATGCAGACAAATCCTCTTTTATCTCTCTAGGTACATTGTTACTTTCACAATTCGATTTAAAGGTGTCTAATTCCGTTTCCTTTGCCGGGACTATATCGTATGTGTGACCGTCTTTTTCGCAATAGTATTTTCCATCAGATTCCCGCACACAATACTTTTCATACAAGGATTTTACATCTATCATTTTCATCCCCCACCAGAACTTTATCCTGTTGATTATTCGCTCCATCCTTTTGTGCTTACCGGGTCACCTTCCGTTTCCCACTGTTCAAAAGGAGGTTCCACCGCATACGAGGGATCATAATAGTTCCTGATGTATTGTGCCGCTCTGTATTCAGCCTGCTTATAATTTGTTACACCGGCTTCGTCATATTCAAGATTGTTCATGAAAACAACGAAGGCCTGTTCTGCAAAAGAGCTTTCTTCTTGTAGATCGCCTACATAGTCAATACCATTCAACAATCCCGCTCCGATCGTTCCATGGGCAAACCAATATGCGAATTGTCTTACAGCGCCTCTAACGTATTTATCAACCCTCATGATCATTTCTCCTTTTGTTATATACTGAAAAATACGTATCAGTTCTCGATCTTCAGTTTGCATTCATGTCCTGAATTATCGCTGTCCAGAATTATGTCCGTAATCATATTAAACAATTCTTCACCCAACTCTTTCCGGCTTTTTTCCGCGTTGACCCAAGTTATCATCAACTCTTCACCGGGAGCATGAAAACCAAATCCGCCGCGCAGCAAATCATTGAAAGCATTAAGATTATGACCTGTCTTCCAGCCTAGAGCCTTCGTCAGCAATTTATCTATTTCGGTATAAAACTCTTCTTCGTTCGAAAAGTTATTTCCATCTATAGTAATCTGTTTCATATTCTTCCTCATAACCCGCTCAGTCTGGTTTCCTGATGGTTTTCTATACTAAGAAAATCAAACCCACTGTTGCATTATCCTGATATATATTCCAAGATAATACTTTAATGTCAATTATATCAGAGATCCTACAAAAAGCAGACTTCCAAGCCACCATCAAGGCTTTTATTGCATTATTTATGGATTTTAATCGTCCTTGGCAAGCAGGGCATCCCAAGCTTATAAACGAGGCATTTGGCTTTGAGATCAGGCCATTGCCCACCCACTGCCCGGTAAAACTTGCACGAAAAAAAATACCTCTTAACCTGATTGATTACGAGGTATTGTGAAAGCAGGTGATGGGGTGAGCGCGCTCCAGTGGAGCGCAAGCTGCGAACCGACCGAGCCGGCAGGCGAGACCCGGACCCTTGGGGCCGAGGTCTCGCCTGTTCAATGAAAAAGCCCTCAGGTTTATCCTGAGGGCTTTTCGTTGAGAGCAGGTGATGGGAATCGGACCCACATATCCAGCTTGGAAGGCTGGTGTTCTACCACTGAACTACACCTGCATTGCTATGAAATTTTTCAACAGCAAAAATGATATTACACAAAAGTTTTGCTCTTGTCAAGAAAAAATCTTACCTTTTTTCCAAGAATTTCAAAAAGGTTTTTAGTATACTTATGATGACACCTGATATATGCACTTCCCGGTCATGGAGATCAGCCTATGCATTCCCGAAAAACAATATCATTACTGCCATATATACTGCTCCTGCCCATCCTTGTGACACTCCTTCTGGTCATATCACCGACAAGGGTATATGCATCCGGGATCACAGTTTATAACGGTGTAGATTATTCCTCTGTATATGATTTTGATTACTATACAAGCCGTTATCCGGACATTGCCTATTATTTCGGCGATGATCCCGCAGGTGCTCTGGCTCATTATGTGAACTTCGGTATTGCCGAGGGACGTCAGGGTCGGGATCCGGAATCCGAAGTTCCTGCCGCTCTGCCAAATCCCTTATCCGGATTTACCGTGATACTTGATGCAGGTCACGGCGGAAGAGATCCCGGTGCAGTCAGGAACGGGATATACGAGAAAAACCTTAATCTGATGATCGCTATGCGTATAAAGCTTCTGCTTGAATCTTACGGAGTCCGTGTGCTTATGACAAGGTATGACGACTCATTTGTGAGCCTTGAAGAACGTTATGGATTCGAGAACATGCACCCGGAAGCGGTATTCGTCAGCATTCATTGCAACACACTGCCAGGGACATCATCCGTACGTGGCATGAGCGCATACTGCTATGCTCCCGGAAATGAAAACAACTCTCTTCTTGCCTCATGCGTATATTCCTGTGCATTATTTTCCACAGGTGCGGAGGGCAGAGGCATTAAGACTGGTTCAGATCTTAAGGTAGTGCTCTACAGCACTATACCATCGACACTCGTGGAAGTCGGTTATATGTCGACACCATACGAGATGTCACTTCTTACATCACCTGAATACCAGGAATCCATCGCTGAGGGGATCACAGCAGGGCTGTTCACCTATTATTTCATGAATATCTGAACTTCTGACCGGCATTTACAGATATATATAAAGGCCGGTATTACTCCCCCACAAGATCTCATTCCTCACCGGATGCGGTCTTAACAAGCAGATCCGTGATCATGCCGATGGCGTCATTCTGCTCACTGGCAGACATTGTTTTGATATATTCAGCACGGTTTGCGTAGAGATCGTTTATCTTATTGAACAGATATGACGTGGACAGATCATCCTGATCTATCATCACGGAAAATCCCTGTTGCTGAAATGATTCGGCATTGAGTATCTGATCCCCTCTGCCTCCGGGAAGAGGAATGAGGATATTGGGCTTTCTGAGTGTGAGCAGCTCAAATATGGCATTTGCTCCTGCCCTTGACACAACAACATCCGCCATGGCAAAAATATCAGCAAGTCCGTCTGTCACATATTCGAACTGTTTGTATCCCTCTTTTGTCAGGAGCAGATTATCCATCTTATCCTTACCGCACAGATGGACCACATAGAATTGCTGGAGCAGCTTGGGAAGCGCATCCCTTATTGACTGATTGACAGCAGATGCTCCCTGGCTTCCACCTATCACCATGAGAACAGGCTTATCATCAGGGAATCCACACATCTCCCTGCCCTTTGCAGGGTCGCCGTCAAGAAGCTCCTTTCTGACAGGTGATCCCGTGAGAACTCCCTTTCCTTCCGGCAGCATATCCATGGTCTCGGGAAAATCGCAGCACACCTTCCTTGCAGAAGGAAAACAGAGTTTATTGGCAAGTCCCGGAGTGTAATCAGATTCATGCACGATAACAGGAATCTTCAGGGATGCAGCCGCCTTAACAACCGGCACAGACACGAAACCGCCCTTGGAAAATACTACATCCGGTCCGATCTCCTTGAGTATCTTCTTGGCTTCCCCTATTCCCTTCATCACCCTGAAAGGATCCGTGAGATTCCTGACATCCATATATCTGCGGAGCTTTCCGGTGGAGACACCATAGTAAGGAACTCCGAGTTTTTCGATAAGTCCCTTCTCCATTCCTTCATAGGATCCGATGTAATAGATCTCAAATCCCGCTTCCCTTAAGGTGGGCATAAGTGCAATATTGGGTGTTACATGTCCGGCGGTTCCTCCGCCTGTCATTACGATCTTCTTCATACCGATCACTTCTTTTTCTTAAAGATTAAAAGTTTGCTGAAAATATAATTGGCAATAGTGACTATCACTGCCGAGATGAAGATCTTGGCGATCCACTTATCCATTCCGAATATGTTGACAGTGACGTACATTATGGCAAGATCCATGAACCAGGTAGATAGTCTCGACGCCGCAAATCCAAGGAATTCCTTTAATATCTTAGGATTTGTGCTTCTGAATACCCAGCTTCTGTTAAGAGGATAGGCAAAGCAGACACCGGCGATCCATGAGATGGTATTGGCTATGGCATTGTTGACTGCATATTCGGAACCTTCCACCTCCATAAACAGTGTACAGACTCCGTAAGCCACCCAGGATACAATAGTGGTCAGCACACCGACAACCAGGTACACCAGTATCTCCTCGTGTTTACAGAATATCTTATGGGCCCATGGCCAGAACTGAAGGAAATCCCTGAACTTATCTTCAAGGTTCCTCTTTCTGGCAGGCTCTGCCGTATTTAAATCTTTTTCTTCTGCCATATCATTCATCCTGTGATCCGTTTCTTCAATAATATCATACACATGTAATTACTGTTACTGTATGCAGGCGTCAGTGCTCAGGCTTCTAATTCACTACATGGATGGGGTTTCCGTCAAGGAATGCTTTTATATTGTCATACACTCCCTGTACGCATCTGTATCTTGCTTCAACCGAACCCCAGGCAAGATGAGGGGTAATGATAAGCTTGCCTGAATCCTTGATCCTGCTAAGGGGATTGGTAAGCCTGAGGGGCTCATCCTCGAGAACATCAAGACCTGCTCCCGCTATCTCACCGTTTTCAAGAGCTTCATACAGATCGGTATTGTTAACCACTCTTCCTCTTGCCACATTGATAAGGTACGCGGTGGGCTTCATCATCTTAAGAGCATCCCTGTCGATGTAATTTCTCGTTATGTCGCTGAGAGGACAGTGCAGTGAAAGAAAGTCGCTCTGCTTAAGGAGTTCTTCCTTACTTACCATTTCATATTCAGTTACCGTACTTTTTCCGGTAACGGATGTGAATATCACTCTGCATCCGAAAGCGGTTGCTATCTGTGCAACCTTTCTTCCGATATTTCCCATTCCGACGATGCCCCAGGTCTTACCCGAAAGCTCGCAAAAAGGAATATCAAAATTCGAAAACCTGTCCTGTGCACTGTATCTTCCGGATTTTACATAATCATCATACCATGAAAGATGCTGCGACACGGCAAGTGCCAGAGTGAAGGTATGCTGTGCCACCATGTCGGTTGAGTAACCGACAACATTACAAACAGGAATCCCTCTGCTCTTAAGGTACCCAAGATCACAATTGTCATATCCTGTGGCAAATTCACACACAAGCTTCACATTTTTCGAACCGCCCAGTGACTCTTCGTTAATAGGACTTTTATTTGCGACCACTATCTCTGCATCCGCAGTCCTCTCACGGACCTCCTGTACACTGACGGTATTGGGATATGCAGTCACCTCACCGAGTTCATTAAGGATATCGACACTGATGTCAGGTCCCACACTGTTTCTTTCAAGTATAACAATCTTCATAAAGTCTTCCTGTTGTAAAAAAGGCCGGCACACCCTGCGCCGGCCCTTATAAAATGTATCTTATTACTTTACGGTTGCGATGGTAACATGAACCTGAGGTCCCTCATACCAGTACATGAAACCTGTAACGTCAACGGTATCTCCTACATTGAATGCCTCAACAGCCTTGTAGGTATCGGTATCAGCGCCTCTGAGATAAGACTCTACTACGAAGGTGTAAACATTGCCTTCAGCATCAGCGAGATTGAAGTAGATATCATCGCCCTGGCTCTTGGATCCGTCCCATCCGTAAGTGAATGCTGCGCCTTCTCTCTCAGCAACGGTAAGACCGGTAAATGTTACATACTGGTTCATGTATGCTGCAAGAGCATCATTATCGGAAATCTTGTCGGTAACATCAGCTGCTGTTGCAACATAGGTATCTCCGCCAAGGATCTCATAGGTAGCATCAACGATCTCTACCTCACCTGACCACTCAGACTTGAAGCCGGTTACCTTGATCTTGGTTCCGGGAACCATTGCATCATAGTCTTCCTGAGAACAGGGCATGTTGTAAAGGAAGTATGCTCCGTCCTTATCCTGGGTATAGAAGGTAGCATTTCCTACTCCTTCGTTCTCCCACCAGCCCTGCTTGTCCTGGACATAGGTGATAACGGTAACTTCGGTGTCAACATCAGCTGCTGCATATTCAGCGTAAGTCATAACGCCTTCCATGTCAGCATCTGCGTCAACGTTCTGTGCTCCATCATCAGTGGTGTCAGTGTTAACGGTTGCGTCTCCGGCATCTGCGGTATTGTCTGCAGCTGCATCGACTCCGGTGTTTGATGCATCAGTTGCGGGTGTGCCTGCATCCGATGCGCCGCCGCATGCAGTCAGTGAAAGCACAAGAGCTGCAGTGGCAACAATTGCTGAAAATTTTTTCATAATATCCTCCTAAAACGCCCTCTTCTCCTCATTTACTTCCTCCGGTCCCGAGGGCATTGAACCGTTATGGCCAATTTGACCGAACACATTTTACCTCATTTGGTAATTTTTGACAACATAAATCCCCATTCCCAGCCACGCAAGACCTATGCATGTAAGAAGAATGATGGCTGTTGGAGGCAGAGGTCCCAGATCCTTGCTTCCCGTGCTGACCTTCTGCTCACCCAGTCTGTACATCTGGGACACGTCACTGTACATCCCTTCCAGAAATGCATCATCAACCGTCCCACCGCGCCTTACTGTCTTAACGCAGTTCTCGACCATCTGTCCCGCGGCATTTCTGAGGGATGCGGATCCGTTGAACACCGGTGTGATAAACGTATTGTCGGTATTTTCAATGATCATATTGACGCAGTCGATCTTAACCTGATAATGCAGGCTGTTATCGCTGCCTCCGAGTGCGAGATATTCCTGATAGGCAGGGTCATTCAGAGCCTTGAGGGTCACAGGAACGTATCCCTCCGTCTCCGAGTAGCTTTCCTGCACATCATTGGTAAGAAGGAACTGGGCAAAAAGCCAGCTGGCAAGAACCTCCTGGGGGTCATCCTTATTGAATATGCAGACGGAAGGTCCCTGAGAGATCATCTGTATGTTGCCGGTATCGTACTGCGGCACAGGACGCACCACTGTTTCAAAATCCACCACTTTGCTCTCATGAATATCGGAAAGAGGTGCATTTGAGCCCATCCACGTGGCACCTGCAGTAGAATCGACTGCCAGTATACACTGTCCCGCATTCATGAAGTTGCCGGGATAACTGGATATCTTGAAGGTAGAAAACGCTCTGCTCTGTCCATGGCGGGAGATCTCTTTAAGAATACTCCCCGTCTCCTCATTGAAGATCAGTATATTGCCGTTATCATCGGAATATCCGGCATTCATCTGACGGAGCATTGTGATGAGCATGTTATCGGTGGATTTATAGATGAAAGGGATCATCACATCCTGCCCGTTCACCGCGAACGTCCCGTCATCATTTTTGGCAAGAGCCGCTTCTGACACCTCCCAGACCCAGTCCCAGGTGGGAACATCCGGAATCTCGTAGCCCATGGCCTCCACATATGTCTTATTGATATAAAGAGCTTCGGAAGATCTCATGAAAGGCAGCCCCATCAGATGGCCTTTGAGCCTGAGTTCATCCAGATACTTGGGTATGATCTCATCAGTCCCGGGACCGTCGAATCTGAGCTCACTTCCCCCGAGTCCGTATCTTGGATCGTTTATCACATCATCCAGAAATACTATCTCTCCCGCTCCTGTCATATATGTCGCGATATGATCGGGGTATGTGATACATACATTGGGAGTGGTATCCGTTGATACATTGGTGATGACATCGTTATAGATCGTAGAATAATCGGTGTACAACTTGAGATTGATATGTATATTGGGATAAAGAGATTCGAATTCATCCACGCATCTCTGATATATCTCCGTCTGGGTCTTATTGGTATCGTTCTTGGCCCAGAACACCACCTCATAATCACGTGATTCATCGAAGCTTTCTGGCATCTCAAAATCCCTGCGGGCATCCCCTCCGTGGCAGCCGGTAAGGGATACCATGGCCAAAAGCATACAGACCGTACATATGATAAATCTTAGTCTCATAATATTCCTCATCCCTTCGTACCGCCTCTCGATACCCCGGCCATGATCTGGCGCCTGAATATCAGGAACAGGATTATAAGCGGAAGTGATATAACCACAACAGCAGCCATCATTGCAGGGATATTCTCTCTTCCGAATCCGTTCTGTCTGATCTCCTGGATACCGTTGGATACCAGGAAATAATTCTTGTCATCCGTGATCAGTCTCGGCCATACATAGGAGTTCCAGCACTCTATCACCTTGAGTATGGTTATGGTCACGACTGTAGGCCTGCAGATAGGAAGCATTACCCTGAACAGATACTTCAGATCGCTTGTTCCGTCCACCTTGGCAGCATAATACAGCTGATCCGGTACCTGTGAGAAATTCTCCCTTAACAGATACACGTAAAACACACTCATTACCGAAGGGAGGATAAGTCCTGAGAAGGTGTTTCTCATATCAGCATTGGTGATGGTGACGAAGTTGGTTATAACTATCAGTTCACTCGGGATCATCATCATGGAAAGAAAAACCGTGAAGAGCAGATTCTTTCCCTTGAATTCAAGTCTCGAAAAGGCAAATGCAGCAAGAGTTACAACAATGACCATCACTGCGGTTGTAACTACGGTAAAGATCAGTGTATTGAGAAGATATCTTCCCAGGGGAACCTGTGAGAATGCGTTGGTAAAATTGGAGAAGGTAGGATCGGTGACATAGAACTTCGGGATCTTTTCTCCGTTATATGATGCATAGCTTTTAAATGAAGTCAGCACCATCCAGTAGAAGGGGAACAGTACCATCAACCCCCACACACCCAGGAATCCATACACAATGATATTCCTGACCATCTTTTTTCTTTTATCAGCTTTTTCAGCCTGTAGAATTGTTTCTCTGTTATCCATCATTATCCCCGATCATCAGACCGATCTGTTTTTGATCTGTCAGTATATGATTCAAGACCGCATAGCATTAAGTGTAATAGACGTGCTTTTTACTCACCAGCAGATTGATGCAGGTTATCGTAAGAACTATGGTGAACAGTATTATCGCGGCAGCTGAAGCAAATGAAGGATATCCGCCGCTGTCTCCGTACAACATGTCATATACATATCCAACGATCGTGTTCATCCCCGCTGCATTAAGGTCTGTTCCGAATAGCGCCACCGCATCGGAATATTCCTTGAACGCTCCGATGAATCCCGTGATCACAAGATAAAAGATCGTAGGTGAGATCATGGGAAGCGTGATCCTTGTAAACACTCTGAATGCACCGGTTCCGTCAACCTTTGCGGCGTTGTAATATGTCTTGTTCACGGATGCCAGCGCACTTGTAAGGAGAAGCACCTTAAATGGGAGCACTATCCATATGATATAGAAGCACATGACGAACATCTTCGCCCAGTAAGGACCGTCTATAAAGTCAACACTCTCACCGCCGAACAGATTGATAAGCAGGTTCACCAGTCCGTCGGAATATGCAGTCTTTTTGAAGAGGACCATGAATACCAGACCGACTGCAAGAGTATTGGTCACATAGGGAAGAAAATATATGGTCTGAAAAAGCTCACGAAGCTTTTTTATCGAATTGAGCGCCAGTGCGATGAGAAGCGCAAATCCGGTGGATATCGGCACTGTTATGATGACCATGATGAATGTGTTCTTTACAGCCTGGAGAAAATACGTATCGTGAAGCACGTATGAAAAATTATAAAATCCAATACCTGAAGATCTCTGGGATACAAAATTATACCCTTCCTCAAATGAATAGACGAACACATCCACCAGAGGATAGACCATGAATATTATCATGAATGCCAGTGCCGGCAGCAGATACAGCCAGGCTTTCAGATTGTTCTTTTCTATCATCTTTATTATCCTTACACTACGGGATTACCGTATTTAATATTGCTGACAAGATCCTTTATCCTTCCGACATTCATAAAAAGGGAGTCTTCCGAGATATGCTTTCTTGCAAGATCTTTCAGGATCTTCTGTTTATGCTCTGCAGAAATGACAATGGTGTCAAAAACATCCTTCTCATCTATGCCTTCATTTTTCAGTATCTTCTCCAGGCACATCTCATCCCTGCCCCAGAGCAGGAACAGACCTCTTTGTGAATAGATCCTGTCGAACTGTCTGGTTGCCTCCACGAATATGGGCATATCGAGTCCGTCATCGCCCATTCTCGTATCACTCTTGTCCACATAGTGCTGGAGCCATTTATACAGATACTCATTACTCTTCACAACATTTGCACTGTTCTTGCCGTGATTCCTCAGTATCCATTCGTAGCGGCTCTTGTTGAAGACATATACCTTACCGTCCTTATCACCGTATCTTCCCTTTTCATCGAAGCATGCGAAGAAAAGTCCCACGGTATATGAATATGAGAAATCGAGCATCCTTGTGGGCAGTGAAAAATGCTGTGCGATCTCTATGCACGTCAGTTCGTCGTATCCGAAGATCTTCTTCATCTCATCAACAAATCTGAACATCTGCATATCCGCAGTTTTGATATGATTCTCCCTGAGCCCGGAGGGTATGAGAACGAAGTCGCTTACAGGCTGTCCCCTGAACAGTATCACATCACCGCGCCCGCCGAGAGCTTCGCAGAATTCATCATATGATGTAACCTTATCCATTACTGTACCGGCCTTACCTTTCCGAATCGTATCCGTTCACCGGTTTCCGGTTCAAAGAGATGTACCTTGTTAGGCTTTAATCTGAATCTTACCTCATCATCGCCAAATCCCGGCCTGTCTCCGGATTCCACTATGGATCTTACCACAGGCGCTTCACATGCCTTATTCTTGGAAACAATGCTGATGTCCCTTCCCATGACCTCTATGCGGTCAAGGGCACAATGAAGCTCGCCTTCCTTGTCGAAAATGAATCCTTCGGGTCTGATGCCCACCGTAACTGCTCCGTCCCTTACTCCGGGAACACTTAAGACCTTATCATCGCCTATGGAAAGCATCTCATTATCAACTCTTCCCTCGAACACGTTGATGGCAGGGGTTCCGAGGAATTTGGCAACAAAGAGATTTCTGGGATCATCATATACTTCCTGAGGTTTTCCGCTCTGATGAAGTTCTCCGTCCTTCATAACGACAATGCTGTCGGAAATACTCATGGCTTCTTCCTGATCGTGTGTTACGAATACAGTGGTAACACCGGTCTCCCTCTGGATACGCCTGATCTCCTCCCTTGTCTGAAGTCTCAGTCTTGCATCAAGGTTGGAAAGCGGCTCATCCATAAGGAGCAGTCTGGGGGTCTTGACCAGCGCTCTCGCAATGGCTACTCTCTGCTGCTGCCCTCCGGAAAGCTCACCGGGTTTTCTGGACATAAGCTGATCGATCTGGACAAGAGCAGCCACCTTATCTGCTCTTTCCTTCATCTGTTCCTTGGTAAGCTTTTCCTCTCCCTTAAGATTTCCAAGAGGAAAGATTATATTGTTATATACCGTCATATGCGGATAGAGGGCGTAATTCTGGAATACCATTCCCACACCTCTGCGTTCCGATGGTATCTCGGTAACATCATCATTACCGAAAAATATCTTACCCTCGGTCGGTTTCTCAAGTCCGCATATCATATTGAGCATTGTACTTTTTCCGCATCCGGAAGGTCCGAGAAGTGCCACAAGCGTTCCGTCAGGGATCACAAAAGTGAAGTTCTTAACAGCGGTAACACCTTCTCCCTTCCCGCTCCTGGGCGGAAAGATCTTGGTAAGTCCGTCTAATACAACTTTCATTATCTGTCTCCAAATTCCATGGTTACAATGTTCGTTACTCCGCTCCGGTCACCGTCACACCGGCAAGCCTTGTAAGCGAAGGAATAAGTGCATTGTCATATCTGGTCCTGTCAGCACTCATCTTCATATCCTTCAGAAGATCCCTTATGTTTCCCGATATCGAGCCACCGGTCACAGGCTTTACCGAACCGTCTTCTCCGTGAAGATAAGCAAGCCTGATCTCTCCGAAAATATCTCCGGACATGGTGTCCACCTGGAAATCCGAGAAGAAGATACATTCAAGCACTGTTCCCTTTAGGAGATCTTCTCTGGTATGCGTACCCCCGCTGACTTCATAGTTACCGGGAATGAATGTATCCTTTTCACCAAGGTAATAAGAGAACTTGGTCCCACCATGAAACGCCACCGGAATATTATCATTCATCAGCAGCTCATCACGAATGGCACTCCCTTCATTATCCGTCATCCTGTTTTGTGACGAACCGGGAAGTTCCTTCAGAACCTTAAGTGTGATCTTATCTCCCTTTACATCCTCAGCGATCGGTTTGCCTTTTTCGAATGATGAATACTTCATAAAGATGTATCCGACATCAAGACCGTCTTTGAAGAATTCATAAAGCCTGACTGCATCTTCACTGGAAAAGACCACATCGCACTTTCCAAGAGATGGTGTGCCTGTTGCGGTGAGTCTGTCACGTCCGTATGCACATGTCCTGCCAAGATCTGCGCTTATGTCTTCCCTGATGCAGGTTCCGGAATCATAAAGCTTGTAGAACTCGATCTCATGCTCCTGATCCTTTGCATTTACAACTGTTTCAAGAAGTGAC
This sequence comes from uncultured Lachnospiraceae bacterium, assembly GCA_902761225.1. GTDB lineage: Bacteria > Bacillota > Clostridia > Lachnospirales > Lachnospiraceae > AC2028. Next base: position 13,155 of record CACWJQ010000013.1, read on the forward strand.
ACGGGATACTTTTCTGTAACATCAATGCCCGTGCTGGTCACTATCCTTCTTTTTACGGATGATACAAAAATCTCGTAACTGTTCATGAAAGTGACATCATCTTCATGAATATGCTTCATTGTATCTATAAAATCCGCTGAGATCTTATTAATATCTATATCCGTATCTTCACAGGTAACATCCCCGGAAGGTGCCTTCAGTTCATAATATGCATCACTTACCAGCCCCGCCTGGAAGATGAGATCCTGAATGGTCAGTCTGACATACTCTTCTGTTTCATCAGGTCCCATTTCCGCAGTTGCACTTCCCACGGATTTTCCGTCTTCGGAAAGTACGAACACCGTGATCTGGATATTCTCAATGTCCTTGGATCTGTTCTGATCAAGACTGTGACGGATAAAATAAAATTCCCATCCCTTTGTAACTGTATCGGTTATCCTCCACCCAAAAGCTCCGCTCTCTTTCAGAAGCTTTACTATTTCATCTGTTTTCATTATCCGAGCCTCCCTCTGGTCTTAAGATAAGGGCCGCCGTCTGCCACCTTGACCCACTCCTTATGTCCTTTGCCGCATCCGCCGCTTCCAAACACCTCTCTGTCATTCGAGCACATTGAGATATTTCCGAGAAGATCCGGAACATATCCCGTCATAATGACCGGAGCCACTATTCTTCCGGTCAGTTTACCGTCCCTGATCTCACGGCCCTTCTGTATGATGCACTGGATTCCCCAGTGCTTGGGATCTTCCATTCCGCTCTGCATTCCTTCAAGGAGATAACCGTACTTTATCGATGCGATCATCTCTTCCCTGGTATAGGAACCTGAATCGAACATCGTATTGGTCATTCGGGTGTATACTTTGTGAGAGAAGTTCTCCCTCTTTCCATTGCCGGTAGGTCTGGTTCCAAGTCTCAGTGCAGCAAGGGCATCGCATATTCCTGACCTGAGTATACCTTTTTCTATCTCAGTAACATCACCTGCCATTACACCTTCATCATCGAAGAAATAGCTGGTGACATCCTCCGCACACAGTGCGCCTTCATGCATCGTTACATTATCGGAAGCAACTCTCTTTCCGATGTATTCTGCGCCAAGTGCTCTGCCCTTTACGAACATATCCATCTCAACACCATGTCCAAAAGCTTCATGAGCAATAAGTCCGGTCACTTCGGGAGAGGTGATTATGTCATACTCTCCGGGCTCAATGGACTCTGCACCGAGGAGTTCTTCTGCCCCGTTTATAACATCCGGGAGCACCTCCTCCAGTTCATCAAACAGCTCGGGTCCCTTTATTCCTGATACAGACTTATAATCCTCCCTCACCTTGCAATCCTTGCTTACCACCGCAGCAACAATAGCCTCACTGTATACATAGGACTGTCTCAGGTCTCTGTTTGGTGTAAGGAACATCTTGCTTATGTGAGTGGACTGCGCTCTTGCGATACACTCGATAACATCATCTCCCATCTCCATTCCCTTGTCGGATATGGAGATAAGCTTTGCAGCCAGCTCCTCAAGCTTTGCTTCTTCCGGAAGACATTCCGCTTCCTTCTGTCCGAAGAATTCAAGAGGTTCATCGTCAAGTACACCTGTCTCATATACCTCGACGCCATGCTCTGAAAGCATCTTATCCTGAGCCTCAAGTTCATCGCGTATGTATCTTATAATGACATCCGTGTCATTCCAATCCGCAGTATTAAGTGCAACCTCAGCATACTTTTTATTGCGGCATACTCTGAAGACCACTCCTCTTTCGGTTGTCATGGTCTGATTCGAGATGGTTCTGGATCTGTGTCCGATCCTGATCATCAGTCCCTTTGAATCTGTACATAATGCGCTCACATAATCATGATCTTTCTGCAGATCATCGATCACTTTCTTTACAGACGGCGCTATCTTAGTCAGATAATCTGAAAATGGTACCTTCACTCTTTTCCTTCCTTTCAGTAAATCTTATTCAGGCGGTTTATAAGTACTCCTCCGCCCATTTATCCGGAACAGCTCCCGGATTCTTTTTCATATACTCCCTCACAACCTTCTGGTGCTTAGCATAGTATGGATAATCATGGGGAGACGCGGTCACAGGGATCATATAGTTAGAACCGTAGTTCCTGCTGAGTATCTCTTCATATCCGCAGGGTATGTATATTCTCCCGGACTCAAAGGGCACCTCATATGCGTGATTGAAGCATTCTTTGGGAAACATCATGTGTTCTCCTTCGAATGTCAGATGCCCTATATTGGCAATGAATTCGGACTCATCCGCAGTATTTATGGAATCCGTAAGATCGATCAGCACGTTCAGCTGTCTTATGATATCCTTGTTCAGGTCGAACTCATAACCGGTTATCATTGAGATCTCAGCGATCATTTCCGACGGATCAAGCCGCTTTCCGTCTTTATCCACAAGCGGCCCCGCTCCCCCAAGAAGCTTTCTGCACAGTTCTGTTGTCTGATAGATCTTGTAGTGAAGATCTCTGTGCTCTTTTCTCTCAGCCGGATCACCCACAACATAGTCAAGCGGATATATGTCCAGGCCGGCAGGAAATGGAAAACCGCAGAACTGTGAAGCTCTTTCTTCGTTAAAGATAACGGTCCGGGAATTATTGACTCTTGTAATACAGTCATATTCATGATCATCTTCATCATAGTTGATGACCAGATATCCTTCGGGAAGTTCCAGGGGCGCCACGCCAAGAAAATTCTCATAATCTTCCCGGAGCATTGCTATATCAACATCATCATCCCACGGAACAAATCCCTTATGTCTTACTGCTCCGAGCAGGGTTCCGCAAAATGCAAACCATCTTATCCCATGTTTTTCGCATATCCTGTCAAATTCTTCAAGGACCCTGAGCTGTGCTCCCCAGCACCTCTTCATAAGCCCGGGGACGGCAAACCCGTCTCTGGTCTCATCCCTGAAGAAGCTATCCTCCAATTCAAATCGAACCGACATCATTACCTCCAGTTAAAAACACGGGCTTCGGAACAGACATTCAGTATCTCATCCCTGATATGATCTTCCATTGCAGTCCTTACAACCCCGGGATACTGATAATACCCGGCCTCGCTGATATATGGGTATTGTGCTATCTCCGAATCGGGCATCTTCTTTCTCATATTCTTAAGATACTGTTCGGATATCCTGAATGTTCCGATACTGATATCCTTAACGAGTGACAGATCTATACTGCATACAGCCTTTGCGATCATACTACTGTACAGTTCTCTCCAGTTCCGTACATATATCATTGGATCGAAGCATATCCGCACCGGAAAACCGGCCTCCATCGCAGCAGTTACCGCCCTGAGTCTTCCTTCAAGCCTCGGTGCTCCCTTTTCAAATCTCCCGATTATCTCATCAGGTGACAGCGTAAAGGCAAATATGGCTCTGTCGCTTACCGGAAGCTTTGCATAGATATCCGTTCTGCTGCACTTACTCCTTATCTCCACGCTGAAGTTTTCATGCTCATATGCTCTCCGGCACCATTTATCAACATATCCGGTAAGATCCTCCAGAGCGGTAAGATCGGTATTATAGGATGCGCACACATACACAGGAAAGCTTTTTTCAAGCTCATCCAGCTCGGAAAAAGTCTCCTCAATATCCGTGAATATACATATATCCTTACCGGGATACATTCCCTTCAGGAAACAGTATTCGCAGTCATATATGCAGTTCATCACTCCCGGGGAATAGTAAAAATGCTCATTTCCAAAGCTTTGACATACCGGCGCTCCCTCATACAGGTGCCTGCCGGGATTTCTCGCCAGGATAAGGGACCTTCCGGACGCACTCACTTCCTGTTTTTTGTCGAACACATCCTTATAATGTGAGATCACCTCAGGCTTTATACAGCCTGCCCTGTTAAGGATCCTCTGTGTCTCCGGATCCTCCAGCGTTCTTTCCTCTACATATATTTTTTCAAAAAGAGCATGCAGCATAGGAATACACTTTCGCCAGGGCCTTCTTGGATCCATTCTTATCGGCACATGGCAGCAGGCCCTCCTTGTGCAGGCGGTCCCTGATATCCTCCATATCCACACCCGCGATCCGGGCATAGGTACATATCTGGCGGAGCTGACCCTTCATGGTCTCGCTGAGCACCATTTCCGATGCAAAAATATCCAGAATTTCCGATTCTTTCACTGTTTCCATAATCCATTCAATTATACATTTTTTAAAAATCACCTACAACACATACCGGATAACATTTTATACCGGCCGCAGCAGGCAGTGCTCGATCAGACCACAGGTCTAAACGCTGCTGCAGGATATTTTGTCCCCGCAGAATTAAATACGGTCAACAGAGGAAAAATACTGTATAATAGCCTGGTAATTGCCGATTTTTCCATATTTTACAGTCGTGAGGTACACATGAGATTCGACATCCTGAAAAACAGATATTACCTGTATATAACCGAATTCTTCGCAGGAATGGCCGTTATGGCCGTAGAGCTTGGGGCATCAAGACTTCTTGCTCCCTATTTTTCTTCTTCCCAGATAGTCTGGACCATAATAATAGGGACGATAATGATCGCCATGGCGCTGGGTAATGTGGCTGGTGGAAAGTGGGCTGACAAAGACGCCGATCCATCCAGACTTTTCAGACGGATACTCATTGCCGCTGTTTGGATCGCGTTCATTCCTGTCCTTGGAAAATACATCATACTTGCCATCACCGGACTTATGATAGTTACAGTCTCCACCGGACTGCTTATATGGTCCTCCTTCGTGGCGTGCATGGTGATATTCGTATTTCCTCTTTTCCTTCTCGGCACCGTCACCCCATCCCTGATAAAGTACACCATCTCGGATACAAGTGAGAGCGGTTCCGTAGCAGGAAGACTCGGTGCATGCAACACTATAGGTTCGATCATAGGAACATTTCTCCCCACTTTCGTTACCATCCCTTCTGTGGGAACCAGTATTACATTTCTTATTTTCTCCGGAATACTGATGGTAATAGGACTTCTGTACTTCATCTCCAAAAAGGCAAAGCCCGTTCTCTCACTGATCTGTACAGTTCTCTATATTATGGCCTGCATCTTCGGTAATTCATCCCATTTCGCATTCTGGGTATCCGATCTTACCTATGAGGGCGAGTCCATATACAATTATCTTCAGGTCAGAGACACATCGCGTGCTACCTATCTGTCAACCAATGTGATCTTCGGTGTTCAGTCCATCAGGATGAAATCTGACTCTCTGACGGGGATGTATTATGACTATGCTCTTGCAGCTCCCGTCATGACACTTTCATCCGAAGACAGCAATACTCCCATTACCGATTACAGCGATATGGATATACTCATTCTCGGAATGGGCACCGGAACATTTGCAACCCAGTGTGCCAGGTACTTTCCCGGATGCAATATCACAGGAGTGGAGATAGATGAAGCCATAACCGATCTCGCCCATGAATACTTCGCACTTCCGCAGGATATTCCTGTCATCACATACGACGGCAGGGCATATCTTGAAGCGGATGAGAGAAAATATGATGTGATCATGGTGGATGCATATCAGGATATAACCATACCCTTCCAGATGAGCTCCATTGAATTCTTTTCCCTTGTAAGATCACATCTCAAGGAAAACGGCGTGATGGTCATGAACATGAACATGCACGGAAACGGTGAGACCGATATTACGACATATCTGTCACATACCGTTGCATCAGTTTTTCCAAATGTTGCCACCGTAAATGTATATGGTTCTACCAACAGGGAGCTCTTTGCTTCCGTCAATCAGGATCCTCTCTTTTCCCTCACAGACAACATGGTTCTTACCTCCGATGCCACTCTCCATACCCAGATGAGCACCGTTGCAGATCACCTTTCATATTTTCAGCCTGTCAGGGCAGCAGGATCGTCTCCTTTTATCCTCACAGACGACAAGGCACCCGTGGAGCTTCTTGGAATGGAGGTCATAGATATCCTGATAGATGAAGAGATCGGCTATTACAAGGATATTTTCCGCGAGGAAGGGCTGAGCGGTCTTATCGAAGCACTGTGATTTTATCTGTCATAACATACATTGTCATGTTATAATCCGCTTTGAGGATAGTATCAGATGAAGATAAAGATCAGAAAAATGCCATATGAGAAAGTCATGGAGATAACTCCTGCCGGGATAAAGGATCCGGTCAGGCCTTCACCCTTTTTGAGGAAGGTCATGAACTTTGTATCCTCTTCCGAGCTGAAGAAAACCGACTTTAAATGCATTGTTGGCGATATGAAGGATGTTGTAAAGGGTGAGCCGGTTCTCTACCTGATGAACCACTCAAGCTTCACGGATCTTAAGATCGCGACCAGCATCATAGAAGAGCCTTACAACATCATCTGTACCACCGATGCACTTGTGGGAAAAGAAAAACTCATGCGTTCCATAGGATGTATCCCCACACAGAAATTCACAGCGGACATAAGACTTGTAAATGATATCTCCTATGCGCTGAATACACTAAAGACATCCGTGCTCATGTATCCGGAGGCAGGATATACCTTTGACGGAACGACAACCACACTGCCCGAATCCATCGGAAAGCTCGTTAAGGTGCTGGGATTCCCTGTGGTGATGATCTGTTCTCACGGAGCATTCCTAAGAGACCCTCTTTATAACGGACTCAGACTCAGAAACTGCAAAGTGACAGCGGATAAATACACGCTCTTTACAAGAAATGAGATAAAGGAACTGTCCATAGACCAGATCAATTCCGGAATTGCTGAAGCTTTTTCGTTCGACAACCTGAAGGAACAGTTTGAAAAGGGAATACATATAAACGAAAGCTTCAGGGCAGAAGGGCTTTCAAGAGTTCTCTACAAATGTCCGGTATGCGGAAGCGAAGGTCACATGCATGCATCGGGGATAACTCTTGAGTGCAGGGACTGCGGCTCCGTATGGGAACTTTCAGAGCTTGGTAAAATGGAATATAAAAATTCCTCCCTTCCGGAAAAAATGTGCGCTCCGGTTCTCTTCGATCATATCCCGGACTGGTACAGATGGGAGAGAGAATGTGTAAGGCAGGAACTTATAGACGGAAAATATCATCTTGAGATCCCGGTCAGGATCATGATGATCGTAGACTATAAAGCCATGTACGAGGTGGGCGAAGGAGTTCTTACCCATTCTGACAAGGGATTCCATCTGACCGGCTGTGGCGGAAAGCTGGATTATTACCGCAAGCCTCTTGCTTCCTACACAGTAAATGCCGATTACTTCTTCTACGAGATAGGAGACATGATATCCTTCGGTGACAAGAACAAGCTGTTCTACTGCTTCCCTCAGAAGGATATAGATGTCGTCGCCAAGACAAGGCTTGCTGCAGAAGAGCTCTACAAGATATCCAAGAACCACTCGTAGATACCGTTTCAGGGTATTGATCATATCAATAAAAAATGGTGATCACTCCATGGGAGCCGATCACCATTTTTGTTATCCTGACTTTATCTGCCTGCCTTCATTAATTTCTTCATCTCATACATCTTCGCATCAGCCTGTCGCAATCCGTCACGGATATCCCCTGCATCACCTACAGCAGAATCATATGAGCCAAATGCAGTACTCATCCTCAGTCCGGAATGTCCGGTATCCTTATTGGCCAATATGGCATTCAAATTCTTAAGCTTTCCTTCCAGCCACTCCCTGTCGCTTTCAAGCTTTGGGATCATAACATATACGAACTCATCTCCACCCGTCCTTGCAATATATCCTTTCCCTTCAAAAACATGCTTGAGTGTCTCGGAAAAAAGCGTGATGTACCGGTCACCTTCCTCATGACCGTATGTATCGTTGGCCTGTTTCAGATTGTTGAGATCAAATTCCACAACAATATACTCTTCACCGCTGCCGTCTATATCATCAAAGTATTTTTCAGTAGACTGTCTGTTGTTGAGTCCGGTCAGAGCATCGGTATATGCAAGCTTCGAGATTATGCCTATCCTCTCCTCTTCGCGCGCATCCCTGACGGTGATGCTCATGTAATCAAAGAACAGCGACAGCACAAAGAATACCATTACTATATAAAGCGTACTCATGGTAAATCCTGCGCTTCCTCGTGGCGAGAATTTTGAATAGATATTATATCTGACAAGATCCACCAAAGCCGCGATACCTGTCATCAGTGTCACATATGATGAGACCAGATGCCTGTTGACACCCTTGACAAGATCGTACACTTTCACCGAAATAAGCATGATAACTACCAGCGAATCGTAGATATGAGCGATGGTAAGATATGTACGAAGACTTTCCCCACAGACTTTATATCTGTATATGATAAACAGCATGAATAACAGTCCTGCGATCCAGGTCATACCGTATACGATGTTCCTGCTTCGGGCCTGCTTTACTCCTGCCTCATCCTTAAACCTCCCGGTTTCAAAGTGAAATCCTATAAAGCAAAGGGGGATAAAGTAGAATGCATAATAGTTCAGCTCAACCTTGGTCACGATATCATTCGTGAAGAGCTCAGTAAGATGCATACCTGTGAATATCCAGATTCCGAATGTCATCGCAAGAAGCGCAAGGCTTCCGAATCTCGATGTGTCGGCAAATGAAAAAGTACCTCTTATTTCCTGGGTAAAAGCCATTATCAGCATGGCTATGCCGACTATGATAAAGAAAAACGAGATAGCAAGATTAGAGAGATTGTCCGATGCAAAATCCTGCCAGAATGTAGACGCATCCCAGATCTCCGGACTCCTGAGTGATGAAAAGGCATTATCCTCTCCCGCTCTTATGATGATCTCAAGATTTCTGCCGGAACAGTCACTTCCAAGATTCACTGTATAGAAGCCACTCCCGACTCTTCTACCGCTGTCAACACTTTCCGTATCAGCTTCAAAGACCTCTTCGCCGTCAAGCAGTACCCTGACATCGTAGTAATGAATGTACACAAGGAGCATGCTCTCTTCAGGAAGTCCTTCGGGAAGTACGCAGCCAAGGCGGACCTCATCCTTCCACCCGGTATCCCCGAAAGAGAAGGATCTCAGATCGATCCCCTGATAAACCCTGCCCCTGTACTTCAGCTCCCAGCCGTAATTGAGCGGATGTACATTTCTCCTGCCGCTGCTCATTCCGGCGAACATGTTGAACACATAATACAGTGTAATACCACAGATCAGGGCCATGACAATGACCCTGATCACTTTGCAGATTATCTGTTTTTTAGTCATTCTGATCTTCACGGTATTACCTGATCATTACAGCCAGTCCGTTAGCATCTGCCACATATACATGTCCGAATGCGTCAGTCGCTGTTCCGTTAACAAGAAGCGCTCCTCCCTTAGCGGGATCGAAATAGAACGACAGGCCGCTCATGGTTACAAGTCCCGTCTGAAGTCTTCCGTTCGCATCCGCAAAATACAGGGAATTGCCGATACCAAACAATCCCTTCTGAAGACTTCCGTCCGATCCGAAGTAATAAGTATATACTCCGTCAGAGAGGAATCCGGTAACTGCAAGTCCTCCTGTAGCAGGATCGAAGAAGTAAGTATTTCCGAGAACATTGGTCCATCCTATGGCCATATGCCCGTTCTCATCAAAGTATCTGAGGCCGTCTCCAAGATTTATAAGTCCTGTCTGCATCAGACCGGTTGCATCAAAGTAGTATATGTATTCACCGACAGGATAAAGAGCACCGGCAATAAGATGTCCGTATGCATCCACAAAATATGTTCCGCCATTTACATTTATAAACCTGTTGGACTGCCTTCTGTAATTCTCGTAGAAATACACGTATCCGTCCCTTGCTGCGAAGCCATAGGGAATGATATACGCCGACAGATCCTTGAACTGATAATCTATATCCACATTTCCCCTGATCCCGGGAATGACACCACTGTCAGTTGCCTGCCAGAATGCGGCACTTTCGTCATAGCAATAGTCAGTCCACTGAGCCACCCACTTATCATATCCGAAAGGTCCGATCTTATCCCTGAGCATGCTTCTGTTTGAATAGACCATGGGATAATAGCCTGCCGCCTCCACTATCTGACAGAAGGTCTGGCATATCATTGCATTGGTGAGAGGATCGAGCTTCTGCTGTCTGTAATTCTCAAGATCGAGAACAACAGGCATATTTACGATGAAGGGAGCACATGCATTGATGATCCACTGTGCCTCCACGGCAGCATCTGCCACACTTGATGCATAAGAATAGATGTAGACACCCGTCTTGATGCCGGCTGCCTGGGCTGCAAGCATGTTCTGGGCGAATTTATCGTCGAATCCGTAGATAGTGCCGCCGCACTTTATAAAGGCGAACTGTACTCCGCTGGCTTTGACTGCATTCCAGTCTATATCACCCTGCCATGCAGATACATCAATGCCCCAGCTTATGGCACTGTCCATGCCCTTTGCTTCCGCCTTGTCAGAGCCGGGTGCAGGTATCAGATTCATTGCAAGCATCATCGCAAGAACCGTACATACAAGAGTTTTTAATTTATTACAGATCTTCATTTATTCTCCCTCATGATCATGTGCTTATAATATCGGTCTGCCACTGTAGCATGACCGCATACAAAGTGTATTATACTATATTTGCAAATTAAACAGCAAATAGGGCCGCCGTCCCACGTTCATCCATAAAAAAAGAGCGGTGAAAGCCACCGCCCCTTTGTCAGTATTCATCACCCTCCCAGGTAAGCCTTCTTTACAGAATCATCATTGAGAAGGTCCTTGCCTGTTCCGGTATTTACTATTCTTCCGGTCTCAAGGACATAGGCTCTGTGGGCTATGGAAAGTGCCATCTGTGCATTCTGCTCTACCAGAAGAATGGTTGTTCCGGCCTTGTTCAGTGTCTCGATTATCTCAAATATCTGATCGACCAGTATGGGGGCAAGACCCATGGAAGGCTCGTCCAGCATCAGAAGTCTGGGCTTGCTCATAAGAGCTCTTCCCATTGCGAGCATCTGCTGCTCACCTCCCGAAAGTGTTCCTGCCATCTGGGTTTCTCTTTCCTTAAGTCTGGGGAACTGTTCGTATACCTTTTCAAGTGTTTCGGGAATCTCGGAAGCAGGCCGTGTATATGCACCCATCTCAAGATTCTCTTTTACGGAGAGCTGTGCAAAAACTCTTCTTCCTTCGGGACAGAGAGCCATTCCCTCACTGACGACCTTGTGTGGCGCAACTCCGAGGATGCTCTTTCCTTCGAATTCGATGGTTCCTTCCCTGGGCTTGAGCAGGCCTCCGACGGTATTGAGGGTGGTAGATTTTCCTGCACCGTTTGCGCCGATGAGAGTAACTATCTCGCCCTCACCTACCTCAAAGGAAACTCCCTTTATCGCATGTATGCTCCCATAGTAAACGTGCAGATTTTCAACTTTCAGAACAGTATTCATATTATCAACCTCTGTGAGTTCCGAGATATGCTTCAATAACCTGGGGATTTCCCTGTATCTGTGAAGGCGTTCCCTTTGCGATGATCCTGCCGAAGTTAAGAACAACTATACTCTCGCATATTCCCATGACAAGGTTCATGTCATGCTCGATAAGAAGAACGGCGATCTGGAATTCATCCCTTATCTTGCGGATATTGTTCATGAGTTCTTCTGTCTCTGAAGGATTCATTCCGGCTGCAGGCTCATCGAGAAGAAGGAGCTTCGGACCGGTTGCAAGTGCTCTTACGATTTCAAGTCTTCTCTGTGCTCCGTAAGGAAGAGAATCCGCCGTGACATTTGCCAGATCTGCCATTCCGAAGATATCAAGAAGCTCAAGAGCTCTCTCATGGGACTTCTTTTCCTCCTTCCAATACGAAGGAAGTCTGAACACACCCGACAGAGTATGATATCCGATATGATTATGAAGGCCTATCTTAACATTTTCCTCTACGGAAAGCTTATCGAAAAGCCTGATGTTCTGGAAGGTTCTGGCTATTCCCATCTGATTGACCTGGACGGGAGTCATGTTGTGAGTGTCCTTGCCACCCAGCATTATCGTTCCTCTGGTAGGCTCATAAACCTTGGTGAGAAGATTGAATATGGTGGTCTTACCGGCTCCGTTAGGTCCGATAAGTCCGCATATCTCCGTAGCACCGATACCGATATTGAATTCATCAACCGCAACCAGTCCGCCAAAGTCTATTCCGAGATGGGCTGCCTCAAGTACAAGGGGCTTATCGGCATCCTTCTCAGGAACAAAATTGGGGCTGGGCACATTGACAAGCTTTACTTCAGGAGACTTGCTCATTTCTTCCTGCCTCCTTTCGCAATGTTCATTCTGAATTTCTTGAAGAAGGTATCGATCCTTCCCTTGAGCTTTTCATTGTTGGTGACAAGCATTACCAGGATAAGGACGATCGCATACACCAGCATACGGTAATCGCTGAACTTTCTGAGAAGTTCGGGAAGCACAACGAGAACGCCTGCTGCTATCAGAGAACCTGTCATATTACCGATACCGCCGAGTACCACGAATACCAGGACAAGTATCGAAGTGTTGAAATCGAATTTCTTGGGAACAAGTGTTGAATAGTTAAGTGCATATACAGCACCTGCAGCACCTGCCATGGATGCGGACACCGTGAATGCCAGCATCTTATACTTCATGGGAGACAGGCCCATGCTCTCGGCAGCGATCCTGTTATCCCTTATAGCCATGATGGCGCGTCCTGTTCTTGAATTGACCAGATTCTGAATGACTATCAGGATTATCATCAGAAGGATCACCGCAGCAGGGAATGTTGCGATCTTGCTGATGCCGACTGCTCCCATGGGGCCGTTGATCACTACTTTTCCCAGAGGGTTCATGCCGAGTGCGTCCGGATTGTTGAATGCAAAGTGAACTCCCTTTTCATCGATACCAACATAGAGGCAGTTGAGGATATTCTTGATTATCTCTCCAAAGGCAAGTGTCACAATGGCAAGATAGTCACCGTTAAGTCTGAGAACGGGGATGCCTATGAGAAAGCCTGCGATGGCTGCTACACCTGCTCCGACGATCATGCTTACCACAAGCTTTGCGGGATTAGCCGCATCACCCATCGCCGAACTGACTATAACCGCGGTAAACGCACCGACTGACATAAAGCCCGCATGACCAAGGGAAAGCTCACCGGATATTCCTACCACAAGGTTAAGCGAAACAGCCATTATCATATAGCAGACAATGGGGATCAGCTGTCCCTTAAGTGCGCTGGTGATATTTCCGGTGGATACAAGAGTCTGGAATACGATGAAAAATACTATCACGATCCCATAATTTAAAAATGCTTTTTTGGATGCCGAAGAGGCGTTTTTGATCATGTTCATATTCTGCCTCCTTATACTTTCTCGTGGATCTGCTTACCGAGAAGTCCGGTAGGTCTGAAGATCAGGACTACTATGAGCACGCCGAACACTATAGCATCCGCAAGCTCGGACGATATATACGCTCTTGCAAGTATCTCGATTATACCGAGAAGTATTCCTCCGATCATTGCACCGGGTATGGAACCGATACCTCCGAATACGGCTGCGGTAAAGGCCTTGATACCGGGCATTGAACCGGTTGTGGGCATAAGCGTGGGATACGCTGTGCACAGGAGAACTCCGGCGATTGCTGCAAGTCCGGAACCTATGGCAAATGTAAGAGATATGGTGAAGTTGACATTGATACCCATAAGCGTTGCAGCGCCCTTATCCTCGGAGACTGCCCTCATGGCCTTTCCAACCTTGGTCCTTGTGGTGAAAAGCGTCAATGCAACCATGATTATCAGATTGGCTACAATGGCAACTATTGCAACAGGTGAAACTCTTGCACCTGCGATCTCGATCGCTTCAATATTTTTGAACATATTGGGGAATGCCTTGGGATTTGCTCCCCAGATAAGAAGTGCCGCATTCTGGAGAAAATACGACATGCCGATGGCGGTAATGAGTACTGCGAGAGATGTTGCTGCACGCAAAGGCTTATATGCCAGCCTCTCGACCACTATGCCAAGCACCGTACACACGAACACTGCTACAAGTACAGCCACCGGGGCAGGAAGATTCAGATACATCATTGAACAGAAGGAAATATATCCTCCCACCATTATGACATCACCGTGTGCGAAGTTCAGCATCTTGGCGATACCGTATACCATGGTATAACCCAGCGCTATTATCGCATATATACTTCCCAGACTTATTCCGTTGATAAGATGTGCAAGCATTTCTGTGCTCCTTAATGCGTTCCCTATAATAATACACTGAGCACTTTTGAGGGTGCCCAGTGCTGAATCTCAGATATCATTACATCAAAGCGTCCGGATAGAAGGACGTTCATGCAATTACATTCCTACATATACTCCGTTCTTGATGACAACGGCCTTGGGATCCTTGTTAACCTCTCCGTTAGCAGTCCATCTCATTCCGAGACCGGTAACACCGTCAACAGAGAAATCGGGATCTGTGAACACCTTGATCAGTATATCACAAAGCTGCTCAGCGGTCATTCCTGTTACATCAAGTCCGCCGTTCTTAGCTGCATAGAACTCAAGAGCTGCGGTGATGGCATAAGCACAATCATATCCGTCTGCAGCAAACTGTGAAGGAACCTCACCGTACTTATCGTTATAAGACTTTACGAAGTTAGCGGTAAGATCATCGGTAGCATCAGCTGAGAAGGGAGTAAGAAGCATTACGCCCTCTGCAAGGGAAGTATCGAATCCCTCGATGGTAAGGATTCCGTCCATACCGTCAACACCGAAGAACTTGGGGCTGTATCCTGCAGATGCAGCCTGCTGAAGGATGAGTGAAGCAGGTGTGTAGTAAATGGGAAGGAATACAAGCTCTGCACCGTTTGACTGAGCATCTCCTACCTGAACCGAGAAATCGGTAGTGTCATCGGTGAAGGTTGTCTCGGATACGATCTCAAGTCCGAGATCAGCTGCCTTTGCCTTGAATGTCTGATAGATTCCGGTTGAGTAAGCATCTGCGTTGTTGTAGATAACTGCAACCTTGGTAGCAAGATTGTTGTCAGCGATGTACTGAGCAGAAGCTGAACCCTGGTTGGGATCTGCGAAGCAAAGCTGGAATACATTGTCCTTGCCCTCTGTTACGGAAGTAGCAGATGCTGAAGGAGTAAGCATGAATACTCTGTCTGAATTAGCTTCTGCAGAAACTGCGATACAGGGAGTAGTGGTAACGGTACCTGCTATAGCCTGTACACCCCAGTCCTGAAGCTGGTGATAAGCATTTACAGACTTCTCTGCATCATGCTCGTCATCCTGAGGATTAAGCTCGATGGTGAATCCTGTTCCTCTTGCATTGATCTCATCAACTGCGATCTGGGTTCCGTTAGCAACTGCATTACCATAAATAGCAGCGCCGCCGGTAAGAGGTCCGATAACGCCGAGCTTGAGAGTTCCGGTAAGCTCACCGTTCCCGGTAGAACCTGATCCGCCGTTACCGCCTGCAGCATTTCCGTTTCCGCCGCAAGCAGTCATTGCCATGACAAGTGCGCCTGTCATGATGAGTGAAAGCAACTTCTTTTTCATAATTTTTCCTCCTGTTCCGTTCTGACAACTGTCATAATAATTTATCAGCAACGGTAATCCTGCACCTGTTATATCGCCACATGCCCGGTGCACTGCATATGACAAACAGCTGAAGAAAGTCTTTCCCTTCAGCCTTGAAAGCATTTTATTTGAAAGAATCCCTTTCGTCAATGTTAAATTATACAAATATTCCTGTATACAATTCTGTATTTGTGGAGAAAATTAGCAAAAAAGCCCGAAAAACCTGATTATTTATCTTTTTCTTCCTTTTTATTCTCAGAATCTCCACTTTTTTCGAATCCATTTTTCTCAGAATCCGCACTGTCCGCAGAATTATTATCCTTCTTTTCAGCAGCCTTTTCAGAGTCTTTATCCTCTGGCTCCTTCTTTTCTATCTCTTCCTTATCCTCTGTTTTCTTATTGATATCTTTGTCTTTTTCATCAGTCTCTTTCTGCTCTGACTCTTTCTTTCCGTCTGCTGCCTTATCTTCTGCTTTCTTATTTTCTTTGTCTTTTTTATCAGCGTCCTTCTGCTCGGACTCTTTCTTTCCGTCTGCTGCCTTATCTTCTGTTTTCTTATTTTCTTTGTCTTTTTTATCAGTGCCTTTCTGTTCAGAGTCTTTCTTCTTATCTGACTTCCCAGCCTCGGATTTCTTATCTTCGCTCTCCAGCTTCTCTATCTCTTTCATAAGCTCATCATCATCAAGAATACCTTCATCGGCATCCTCCTGAACTTCTTCGGATACGGTCTTTCTGGAAAAAACCGGGAGAAGGATCACCGGGATAAGCATACTGAACGGATACATATGGTACATATTTGTTGTCACTCCGAATAAATATGTCATCCACAGTATAAAAACAGCTGTTATTCCTGCAGAATACCCCGGTCTTCGGGATTTAATAGCTATATATAACCCCAGCAATATCATAAAAAGAGGTATTCCGAATTCTCCTGGTTGCCAGATTCCTACATTTTGGAACAGGAATGCATCGACAAAATCATACGGATATTTATTGAAGAGATGCAAATACAGATCCCAGAAAGCCGAGCGGTCGGACAGGTAAAGACCCTCATTAAATGCATTCAATCCCCATCCGGCATTCACGGAATTGAAATTGTACATACTCATGTAATTATCGATTATGAACCGCTCAGCCACCGTAAGATCAGGTTCGTGGTTTGCGTAAACAGCCACTACCTGGTTCACGGGGACTCCCATCATATCCTTCTCACGTATCCCGGCAACACCAAAATGGGGATAAATTGCAAGAACTATTGCAATAACAATTGTTATTGTGGCAAAAGAAGCGATTATGAATTTTTTTATTCCTGATTTCTTAATATTACAAAGCAGTGAAAAGCACAGGATCACCGCAGCAGGAATGAAATTATATCTGAGGAGACATGCCAGTGCAAAGAGCAGGGCAAAGAAGAATACTCCATTCTTTTCCCCTTTATCCGTCCTTGTAAGGAACATCACCATCATCATGACCGCACAGAAAAACAGTGTTTCACAGAAGAAATGCATTTCCCCGGAATTCATTCCTACCAATGCATAAAACCCGGAGACCAATGCAAAGAACAGGATCGACAGCGCAAGCGGAACGGGCCTGAATCCTTCAGCCATTTCCCTTCTTACGACGTAGCCGCATGCGGAGCACATGATCAGCACATTAAGTGAAAGAAATATGATCGTTCCGGATTTGGACACTCCTGACTGATCAAGGTGAATAAACGGCTGTCGTAAAAGAGAATGAATAACCGGATAATCATCCTGAACCAGTCCGGCCTGTGACCAGAGATATGATTGTCCCTGAGGAACAGAATCCGGTCTCAGAAAACTGATGAAGAAGAAACAGACTGTCATGATAAGGAGCGCCGACACCACGGGAAGCATCCACATCATCTTCTGTGAATAGACCATGCCTTCCTTTGACGAAGCCCTTACTCCCTTACCGGCAAGTGCAAATATGAATAAAAAGGGAATGAACATTCCCACGAAAAGCAGTGCGTATTCACCCAGAACCGTCGGAAGTACGAATACCGAATGTGAAGTGTAAACACACCTTCCGACAGTAAAGACCGCCGCTGCGATTGCAGCAAAAAAAATCTCGGCTAAACCGATAAAATGAATTTTTTTCTCTGAATCCAAGTAAATCTCCCCCACCTTATTTAATTATTTATTACTTCATGAAGATGCTCATCATCGCCCTGGCCTTTATAGATGAGCGTCATATCTATATCATCGTCACTGCTGAGCATCTCTTTCAGAAAATATCTGTCGCCTTCCCACATAGGAAGATCGAATACTTTCTCTTTTTCAACCCAGCAGAGATCTCCCTCATCACAGTTACGGATGATCTCACCTTCGAAACCGGTTGCGGAATACAGATACATTTCCTCGTCATCCCAGGCTTCGGATATAAAGTATACTTTTCCGCGAAGGCGGTATTCCGTCAGCCTTAGTCCGGTTTCTTCCATCACTTCGCGAAGTACACACTCATCAGGAGTTTCACCTTCTTCTATCTTACCGCCTACGCCTATCCATTTGCCCTCGTTGGGATCGTTCTCTTTTTTGTTCCTGTACAGAAGAAGGAGCTTACCCTCCCTCTCAATGTAGCATAATGTTGATATTCTCATTTTCTCCTATCGATCCCATTCTCAACGTAGTATCTCCTCTTTTCCGAATACATATCGGCGTCAGCCCTGTGCTCCAGTTCATCAATCTTCACATCGGGATGCTCCTTATGGGAAGCATACCCCACGGCCAGAGTGAGTTTATCAACAAGCGTTCCATGCCATTCACTGACCGTCTTATATAACTTCTCCCTTAGTTCTCCGGGATCGGACACATTCAGAATAGCCATGAATTCATCGCCGCCTGTTCTGTATACCTTTCCATGATCCATCATGCACATGGCAAGACATTCCGCCGCACCCTTTATCAGTTCATCGCCTGCTGCATGACCCTTGGTGTCATTGACCTTCTTGAGTCCGTTAACATCGATGGAAAACAGCACAAGTTCATCATCCATTCCGTTTTTGGATATGTCTGCAAGATCCTCATCGTAGGATCTTCTGTTGTATAGTCTTGTCATCTCATCAGTCATTGAAAGTCTGATAAGATGTTCCTCTCTTCTCTTGTCCTCATCCACGTTACGGGTGGTGTAGATTATCCTGTCGGGAATTCCGTCCTCACCCGATGCAACCGTTATGAACTGGGCTCTGAACCAGCCGTTTACTGCATCTATAAATTCGGCACTTATTGCCTTTCTGTGTGACAGTCTCTCCCGTACGGTTTTGATATCAGTAAATGAAGCATAGCTTTCCGCCTGATCCGGCATAATGTGATTATCCCGCTTAAGTTTCATGACGGGGCGAACTTTGGCGGTGGTATCCGTTCCGTTATCACCCTGTTCCACATCTCTTAAGGAAATCTCAGTGTTATCATTAAAATCAATAAGGTCAACCGTATCATAGATCTCAGCCATTGAAGAGAGAATATCCATCTTCTCCTTCATCTCCTTCTCCTGCCCTTTGATCACTTCATACTGGGTAAAGAGCCCGCCGAAATATTCGCTTATAAGCTTATAGATGATCAGTCCCGCAGCAACCATTACAAGGGTTTCAATGGTATACGCACCCATCGCATCCGCAAAGTATGCATTTGGTGAATCAAAGTCCGATCTCAGAAGCTCATAATGTTCGCTGACCGCATGAACAGCAAGGAGCATGGTCAGGTAATTCAGGCCTACGGCATAGAAAAAGATATACAGATTGCAGAACAGCAGAGAAAGAAGCGGAACAAGGAACCAGGTCATCTGTATGTTCATCTTAACATATGTGATATAGAATATGAGGATATCAAGAGCGGTAAGTGAAAAAAGACATGTCGTCACCGACCTTGGATAGAGCCTGAACAGGATAAGATGTCCCACAGCCATGATAAATACAACCGCAGAAATACTGATGCAGGTCATATAATCTATGTCAAAGAAGATCCCTGTCTTAAGACCGATCGCGATGGCAGGTCCGGTCAGGATAAAAAACCACAGGGCAACATTAAGGTATCTGTTGACCCTTATACGGTTCTTTTCAAAAAACTCTTCATATTCTTTTGAGTGAACTCTGTCTTTTGACTTCAATCCATTCATGATATTTTCCTACCCCCATGCATGGAAAAACCACATTGATCCTTAGATATATACTATATCATATCCTGATAAAGGCTGCAGAAACTCTTAGGAT
The DNA here is from genome assembly GCA_902761225.1 of uncultured Lachnospiraceae bacterium. Taxonomy (GTDB): domain Bacteria; phylum Bacillota; class Clostridia; order Lachnospirales; family Lachnospiraceae; genus AC2028. The sequence continues at coordinate 32,866 of CACWJQ010000013.1, forward strand.
GAACAGTTATGAAAAATTATACGGCAGCCATGCAAGGCTGCCGTATTGAGGAAATTATGATAAAGGAACTTTAATTATTTGATAACGTCTCTCCAGGTTGCGGGCTTGAACTCATCCTTAAGAGGAAGAAGGCGCTTGTCAACATCTACTCTGAGAACGGAGTTGAAGTTGTTGGTAGCCTGCATCTGAGCTCCAAAGCCTACGATAACGATAAGCTCGGTATCGGTGAAATACTTTCTGAGTCCGTCGAAAAGCTCGTCGGAAACCTTGGTGGGATCCTTTACGATCTGCTGTCCGAGCTGCTGAAGAAGCTGTTCCTTCTCATCAAGTACAAGATTGTTGGGATCAAGTCCGAGCTCCTTAAGATCGCTTATGAAGAAAAGTGAGCACAGAAGGCATCCGTTGGTGGTTGATACGGAGTGAGCGTAGATGGTAGCTGCTCTCTGGCCTACTACATTAACAAGGCTTCCCCATGAATCATACCATCCCATAAATGCGAGATAGGTTCCGTAATCCTGAAGCATTACAAGCTTCATGTTGGTGATCTTTCCCTTGGAATTCAGTTCATCATACGCCTTCTTGGACTCTGCCGAAAGCTCCTCCGGCTGCTTTAATTCTACTCTTGCCATTTTAAAAATCTCCTTTCATCTTTTGAATCGGTTATTAAATTGCTTATATAGCAAGTTTTAATATCTTAACGATGCTGTCTGCATCAAGGGGCTCATAATGTCCCACTTTACCGTTCCTTGTGGCACGCTTTGCCATGGTCTCAAAATCCCTGTCATCAATGCCAAGCTCGGTAAGAGTTGTCTTAAGTCCCAGCTTCTTGAAGAACTGCTCAAGCTTCTCTGCAAGGATCCGAGCTCTTTCCTCTTCGGAATAGTTATAGGGATCTGCTCCGAATACCCTGCTTGCAAGAAGTGCCAGTCTCCAGGGCTTTACCTTTGCCATGTACTTGGTCCATGCGGTGAATACCACTGCCATTCCTTCACCGTGAACGATGTTGTACTGTGCTGACAGTTCATGCTCTATCCTGTGTGATCCCCAGTCTGCTCTTCTTCCTGCATCAAGTGATCCGCCGTGGGATACGCTTGCAAGCCACTGTATCTCTGCTCTTGCATTGATATCCTTAAGATCTGCAAGAAGCTTATCGGCTGTAACAAGAAGTGCTCTTATGGCACCTTCGATCAGATAATCCGTGGTGTCGGAATTCTTTTCATCCGAAAAATATCTCTCAAGAAGGTGAGCCAGGACATCTGCAACACCTACGAATGTGGGATATGCGGGAAGTCCTGCGGTGAACCTGGGATTCATAATGGCGAACTTGGGGATTATACGGTCGTCCTCGAAGCCCAGCTTCCACTCTCCGCTTGAAAGGATTGCTGCATTGGAGGTTTCGGATCCGCTTGATGCTGTGGTTGCGATAACTCCGATGGGAAGTACTTCATCCGGAACGATTCCCTTCTCGAAGAAATCCCATACATCTCCTTCATAGGGGATTCCGATGGCAACAGCCTTTGCGGTATCAATGGAGCTTCCTCCGCCTACTGCCAGGACAAAGTCAACATCATCCTTCTTGCCCTGTGCGACCAGCTCTCTTACAAGCTCTATGGTCGGATTCGGTACTACATTTCCGTTTTCGCTGAACTTTATCCCAAGTTCCTTAACAGCCTCTTCGATCACTGAATAGATACCGAGTGTCTTTATGAAATCACCGCTGTATACGAGGAGGAGCGACTTTACATTATGCTTTTCAAGAAGTCCCTTAAGACTCTTCTCGCTCTCTTCGCCGAATACTATCTTCGCGGGGTTGTAATACTCAAATCCGATCATGTTATGCCTCCTTTTAGTTGAGCGGAACTACTGCTCCGTCATATGTATCGTTAATGAACTTTTTGATCTCTTCACCCTGAAGAACCTCTACAAGTGCAAGAAGTGCTTCGTTCTGTGCCTTGTCAGGTGATGTTGCGATGATGTTGCCATAGGTTACTGCTGCAAGTCCGTCGTTAGCTTCTACTGCAAGAGCCTGGCTTACGTGAAGTCCGCCCTCGATAGCATAGTTTCCGTTTATGACAGCAACGTCAACATCGGGAAGTGCTGCTACAAGCTGCTCGGGAGCAAGCTCCTTAAATACGATGTTCTTGGGATTCTCAACGATATCACCGATGGTTGCTGTGATGCCTGCATCCTCTTTAAGAGTAAGAAGTCCTTCCTGTGCAAGGAGGAGAAGTGCTCTTGCCTCGTTGGTAACATTGTTGGGAACAGCTACGGTTGCTCCGTCGGGAAGTGCAGCAAGATCTGTGGTCTTTCCTGCATAGATCCCGAAGGGCTCATAATGGATAGCGCCAATTGATACGAGGTCTGAACCGTTCTCTGCGTTGAACTGATCAAGATAAGGAACATGCTGGAAATAGTTGGCATCAAGGCTTCCCTCGATAACACCGGTGTTGGGAGTGACTGAATCCTCGATCTTAACGATCTCAAGAGTTATTCCTTTTTCTGCAAGAATGGGAGCTGCCTGCTCAAGGATCTCCGCATGAGGGGTGATGTTGGCACCAACCTTGATAACGGTATTTCCTGAAGCGGAAACAGTGCTTCCCGGTGTCTGTGAGGATGATCCGCATCCTGCAAGTGAAAGTGTGAGGCCCAGTGTTGCAGCGACTGCAACAAACTTTGTAACGATTGATCTTTTCATAATATTCTCCTTTTATACTGTAATATCGATTATTTTTTCATATAGATAAATCCCATTCTCATTCCGGATATGTGTCAGGGATCTGATCTCAAAAACTTAACTGAAAATGTATATCATTTCCTTACTTTTACGGCTATCCTGTTTCCTGCGCTCTGTATCAGCATGACCATGATCACCAGGATAGTTACTGTGGTCCACAGTACATCCTTCTGATATCTGTAGTAACCGTACTGGAGTGCTATCGCTCCGAGTCCTCCTCCGCCTATGACACCTGCCATTGCAGAGTATCCAAGGATGGTCGCTATATTGATCGCTGCTCCGAGAAGGAGTGAAGGTGTCGCCTCGGGTAGAACAAAGCGAAGTATCACATATATCGGGGAAGCTCCCATGGAAACCGCAGCTTCTATTATCCCCGGCTGCACTTCACTGAGTGAGGATTCCACCATTCTGGCCACTATGGGTATCGCTCCGATGGTAAGAGGTACTATCGAGGCGGTGGTTCCTATGGAGGAACCTGTAACAAATCTCGTAAACGGTATAAGGAGCACCAGCAGAATGAGAAACGGAAGCGATCTGCCTATGTTGACGATAAGTCCGAGTACGAAGTTGACCGGCTTGTTCTCCATTATCCTTCCCTTTGATGTTGCGTAGAGAAGTATTCCCAGCGGAAGACCGAAGAGATATGAGAAGACTGACGAGAAGAATGTCATTGCCAGGGTCTCAAGTATACCCGCCTTTATGGTTTCAACAATATAATCCGTCATCTCTCTACCTCCGAAATACTGAGTCCGTTACCGGTAAAGAAATCTATGATCACACCCTGATCATCTGCAGATCCCGGAAGTTCCAATACCATCTGTCCGTATCCTATTCCTCCGACGCTCTTTGTGTTGGCGCTGAGGATATTAACTTTCCTTCCGGTCTTCTCCACAAGCTCTGCTATGAAGGGTCTGCTAGCGGCAAGTCCGTCAAATGCAACTCTTATCAGTCTGCTGTCAGGCTGGGAAGGATCGTACGGATTACTGGGAAATACCAGTTTCTTCGCCGCCTGTGACTTGGGTGACCTGAAGATTTCCTTCACATCTCCCGTCTCAGCCAGGTTACCGTCATCAATGATCGCAACCTTGTCACATATCTTCTCGATGACTGACATCTCGTGAGTTATGATCACTATGGTAAGCTTTCTTGTTCTGTTGATCTCCTTGAGAAGATCGAGAATCTCTCCGGTCATCCTTGGATCAAGTGCCGATGTTGCTTCGTCGCACAGAAGAACCTTAGGATCCGATGCAAGCGCTCTCGCTATGGCAACTCTCTGCCTCTGTCCGCCGGAAAGCCTTGAAGGAAACTGATTCTTCTTATCGGCAAGTCCTACAATCTCCAGCATCTCCAGCGCTTTTTCCTTCGCTTCCTTTCCCTTGATGCCTGCGATCTTCAGCGGCTGCATCACATTACTGAGAACTGTTCTCTGACCCAGCAGGTTGAAGCTCTGGAAGATCATCGCTATCTGTCTTCTTATCTTCCTGAGCTGTGAAGGTGACAGCTCTGCCAGATCCTGATCGTAGAACTTAACGCTTCCGGATGTTACATCCTCCAGACGGTTGAGGGTTCGTACAAGTGTCGACTTTCCCGCACCGCTCATTCCGATGATCCCGAATACGGAGCCCTCTTCTATATCAAGGTCTATTCCCTTGAGAGCGCTGAACTCTTTTCCGTCGTTCTTATATACTTTTGTCACATTCTCCAAACGGAAAACAGTTGCCATATCAGTACCTTCTTATACGAACAGATCCTTGCTCAGGTATCTGTCCCCTCTGTCAGGGAAAATAACTACTATATTGCCGTGATCTGTCTCTTCGGCAAGTTTGAGTGCTGCCGCAAGAGCTGCTCCGGACGACGATCCTGCGAGTATTCCTTCCTTTGCAGCCAGAGTTCTGCACGCTGTGAATGCCTCATCATCAGTTACTTTGAATACTTTGTCTACCAGTGATACATCCATGGTGTCTGCGATGAAGTCATTGCCGATACCTTCGATGTTGTAGCTTCCGTGTTCTCCTCCGCCTATGATGGATCCATAGGGATCAGCGAGAACTCCCTGAAGGTTCTCATTCCTCTCTTTGAGGAACTTGACTACTCCGCTGAAGGTTCCGCCGCTTCCGGCGCCGGCTACCAGGTAATCTACCTGTCCGTCCAGCTGCTTATAGATCTCAGGGCCTGTTGTCTGGTAATGTGAGAGCGGGTTCATCGGATTGTGGAACTGCCCCAGTGATATCGAATCAGGTATTTCCTTCAGCAGTTCACCTGCCTTTTCTTCAGCTCCCTTCATACCGCCTTCTCTGCTCGTATGAACTATTTCAGCTCCGAGAGCCTTCATGACCTTCTGCTTTTCTATGGAGAATTTTTCAGGAACTGCGAAGATAACTCTGTAGCCTCTGTTGAGTGCTGCGATTGCTATTCCTATTCCGGTATTTCCGGCAGTTGCCTCCACTATGGTAGATCCGGGCTTGAGAAGACCACGGTCCTCTGCGTCCTTTACCATATACATTCCCACACGGTCCTTGACGCTGCCTGCGGGATTCATAAGCTCAAGCTTTGCGTATAAGTTAACGCCCTCCTTCACTCCCAGGTGATTAAGCTTAAGCATTGGGGTGGAACCTATCATCTCCTGGACACTCATGTATACGTCCATATCAGTTTGCCCCCTTCCCCGAAGCTTCGATGGCCTGCTTCAGATCTGCGATAAGATCATCGGCATCCTCTATTCCGACTGAAAGTCTTATGAGCTCATCCACTATTCCGACCTGCTTTCTTATATCTGCAGGTATTGCCGCATGTGTCATTGAAGCGGGATGGCATACCAGGGATTCGACTCCTCCGAGGCTTTCTGCAAGTGTTATCAGCTTAAGGGATTTGAAGAATTTCTTATAATCATATTTTTCATCCAGCACGAAGGAGATCATTGCTCCCGCACCGTCTGCCTGCTTCTGCTGGATCTCGTATCCGGGATCGGATTTGAGTCCGGGATAGTAAACCTTGCTTACATATCCGCTGTTTTCGAGCCATTCTGCGATCTTGCCTGCATTGGCTACATGTCTGTCCATTCTGACTCCGAGAGTCTTGATACCTCTTATTACGAGGAAGCTGTCCCAGGGAGCGAGCACACCGCCTATGGCGTTCTGGAGATAATAGAGTCTGTCTGCCAGCGCCTTGTCCTTGACAACCGCAAGTCCTGAAACGGTATCGCTGTGTCCTCCGAGATATTTGGTGCCGCTGTGTACAACGATATCAGCCCCGAGTGCAAGAGGTCTCTGGAGGTATGGTGTAAGGAAGGTGTTGTCTACGATCAAAAGCTTGCCGTATTTATGTGAGACCTCTGCTACCTTTGCAATATCCGTTATGGTAAGAAGCGGATTTGCGGGGCTTTCAACATAGACTGCCTTAACGGTATCGTCTATTGCTGCCTCGATCTGTGATACATCGGATGTATCGACTATCTGATAGGTGATCCCGAAATGCTTGAATACATTGTCCAGGATCCTGAAGGTTCCTCCGTAGATATTGTCAGAGACGATGAGCTTGTCTCCCGACTTAAAAAGTGAAAGAACTGTATTTATTGCTGCAAGTCCTGAGGCAAAAGCAAATCCGTAATTGCCCTGCTCAAGATCTGCGATCAGCTTCTCCAGCGCATCTCTTGTGGGATTGCCGGTTCTGGAATACTCCCAGCCTCTGTTCTCTCCAAGGCCGTCCTGCTTGTAAGTGGAAGTCTGATATACAGGAACCGCTACAGCACCTGTTGTCTCGTCTCCGTCAACTCCGCCATGTATCAGTAATGAATTAATATTTAAGCTCATTTTGTTCACCTCATATCGATAAATTTTTTTGTCCGGATCTGTCCAGGTCCCTGAATCGGGACAGCTTATTTGTGAACACGGACCTAAGTTTTTCCCTGTTTTGGCTAAAAAAATACGGGGCTTACTTCTAAGCACCCGGACTGAAAGCTTTCTGATACGAGGTCAACATCGTATAAGATCAGGACGCGCGACGCCAAAGTCAGACGCCTGTGCTTTATTTTCAGTCCGGCTGATCAAAGTTCGACAACATCTGTATGTACACATGTATCCATGCCTTTTTATCTTTGCAGTTCTCATTGTTCGCACCTCCTTTTCTTAAGATGTCTTTATACTATCACCGGTTCCCGGTGTTGAAAATTACACGGTGTTTATCGCCCGCGATAAAGAAAATTTATCACGGCTTATGCCACATTTATTTCGGTCAATTTACTGTATATTGCTTCTGACAATGCTTTGTGACCTTCCTCATTGAGATGCTCATCATCCTTTTTATCAGGTGAAGCAATATCAGATGCTGCAAGGAATCTCACGCCTCTTTTTTCAGCGATCCTGGAATATACTTCCCTGAGTTCGTGGCTTACTTCTATTGAGTCCTTATCAAACTCCGGATCCTTGTCCGGTCTCCACACCTCATCTCCGAGATGTATGGGGGATACCAGGATGATCTTCTCTGCAGGAACGGTCTTTTCGATCTCATCGAGGCAGAGCTCAATGCCCTTTCCTATTGTATGTGCGGATGCTCCGTATACGCTCTTACAATCGTTGGTTCCCAGCATGATGATCACTGCATCAAGCGGAGCATGACTTTCCAGGATCACCGGAAGAAGAGATAATCCTTTTCTTCCAACCCTCAGCTCATCTTCGAAAACCGTTGTTCTTCCGCACAAGCCTTCCTCTATGACGCGCGTGTCATTTAATCTGCTCTGAAGCAGTCCGGTCCATCTGACATTTTCCGGATATCTGACACGGGAGCCGGTTCCCGGAACCAGCCCCCACGTATTTGAATCACCAAAAGCAAGTACAGACTTCATTACAAAACCTCTTATTACTTAGCTGCTGCAAATCCGTTCTCGAGGTCCTCAATAATGTCATCGATGTGCTCGGTACCGATGGAAAGACGAATGGTGTTCTTCTTGATACCTGTTGCAAGAAGGTCTTCCTCGGAAAGCTGTGAGTGAGTGGTTGATGCAGGATGGATAACAAGGCTCTTAACATCCGCAACATTTGCAAGGAGTGAGAAGATCTTGAGATTATCAATGAACTTCCATGCTTCTTCCTCACCGCCCTTGATGTCGAAGGTGAAGATGGAGCCGCCTCCGTTGGGGAAGTATCTCTTGTAGAGCTCGTGATCAGGATGCTCGGGGAGTGAAGGGTGATGAACCTTCTCAACCTGAGGATGATTTACAAGGAACTCGATAACCTTTTTGGTATTCTCAACATGTCTGTCCAGTCTGAGAGAAAGAGTCTCAACACCCTGGAGAAGAAGGAATGCGTTGAAGGGTGAGATTGCAGCACCGGTATCTCTGAGAAGAATGGTTCTGATGTAGGTTACAAATGCTGCAGGTCCGAGTGCGTCATAGAATGAAAGTCCATGGTAGCTGGGATTGGGCTCGGTGATCTGAGGATAGAATCCCTTTGCCTGCCAATCGAACTTGCCGGACTCAACGATGATACCGCCGAGGGTTGTTCCATGTCCGCCGATGAACTTGGTAGCGGAATGAACAACGATGTCTGCTCCGTGCTCGATCGGTCTGATGAGATAAGGAGTTCCGAAGGTGTTATCTACAACAACAGGAAGTCCGTGCTTATGTGCTATCTCTGAAATTGCATCGATATCGGGAATATCACTTCCGGGATTTCCGAGAGTCTCAAGATATACTGCCTTGGTATTAGGCTTGATGGCTGCTTCAACTTCCTCAAGATTGTGTGCATCAACGAAGGTAGTATCGATTCCGTAAAGAGGAAGAGTGTTGTTGAGAAGATTGAAGCTTCCGCCGTAGATGGTCTTCTGTGCTACGATGTGATCTCCCTTGGTAGCAAGTGCCTGAATGGTGTAATCGATAGCTGCTGCTCCGGATGCTACTGCAAGTGCTGCGCTTCCTCCTTCAAGAGCTGCAAGTCTCTGCTCGAGAACGCCCTGGGTTGTATTGGTTATTCTTCCGTATACATTGCCGCCTGCTCTGAGTGCGAATCTGTCAGCAGCGTCCTTGCTGTCATGGAATACATATGAAGTGGTCTGATAAATGGGAACCGCTCTTGAATCTGTAGCGGGATCTGCCTGTTCCTGTCCAACGTGAAGCTGTAATGTTTCGAATCTGTAGTTGCTCATAATATTTATCTCCTTTTAGGTTAAGTTAATTGTTAGTGGTTTATTTGTTATCTGTTATCATCTGTTGTTATTGTTTCTGTAACCGGTCTGTTTATCTTTCGTCCTCGGAGGGATACATCTGACTACACATTCGATGGCACATCTCTCTGTTCTGAACCGTTATTCTTTTTATCATCTGTATGCACCTCCTTGCTTTCTTTTGTTTGATCATCTGTGTGATCTCTTTGATGGGTTCATACTATCATCGTAAACTGGTATTGAAAATTACAAGGAATTTATCGTGTGTGATAAACGTTGCTTATCACGACATGAATATAAAAAAAGTGCTCCTGCGTCACGCGGCAAGGAGCACTTCTGTACTACAAACTCTATATAATATTATTCATTCAATGTGAGCATACTGTTATCCGAAATATTCTGCCGGCCTCATCATCTTCGGTATCAATCAGACAATACACATGATGAATGCTGCGTTTTTCCCGGCATCACTTTAGGAATACGAACTCTTCAAACTCGCAGATCACTCTGTCCTTGAAGAAGCTTCCGGTCCAGGTATTGGTATCCGAATTTCCTTCCGCTACAAAGTAGACTGCGTGTCTTCCGGTTACATTTCTTACTCGTCCTCTGTATATGCCATCACCGAGGCCTATCTCTATAACACCGATCTCCGTACCCTTAACAGGCTTGCTCAGGGATGAATATCCTATATTGTCTCCCTTTTCGATCCACTCAGATCTGACACTGTTGTCATTTTCTTCCGAGAGATCGGTTCCGTCTATCAGCACATGGAATCTTCCCCTGAAGCCTCTTCCCACGGTCTTTATGGCAAGCTCCATGGTCTTGGATGAATCATCATCGCCGAAGTCAAAATACTTATATCCGATAACGCATCCGTCCTTAACCTCAGTGACAACACGTCTGAAGACATCCTTCTCCGTAACAAAGCATCCACCCATAAGCACGCAGGCAATCTCAGCCTTGACAGGTTCATAGGGATCGAGAGCATCTTCGAAACCAAGGGATGTCATCTCAACGGGAGGAATGGTGCCATCGGGAAGAATGGTTACCTTCTCGACACAGGCTCTTCTCGAGAAAACCGACGCGTTTGTCATTCTGTGATAGAAGACATACCACTGATCTCCTATCTTACATAATGAACCGTGATTGTTTCCACCCGGGAAATCAACGCCGTTATCAATGATATATCCTCTGTACACAAAGGGACCTGTGGGTGAATTCGAGGTTGCGTATGCAAGTCTTGAACCCTTTCTCGGAGAATAGATCAGATAATATGTATCCCCGATCTTTCTGGGAGAGCTTGCCTCATAGAATCTCTGTGGCTCAGGTATCTCCTCACGGTCATCCATTATCCTTCTGATAAGGCTTCCGGGTTTGACCTTGTACATGGATCCACCGTCAAGCTCGTTCATATTGGAATGTTCGAAGCCGTAATAGATATATACTCTTCCGTCATCATCAACCAGCACTCCGGGATCGTTATAGATTCCTTCATCTCCGGCATCCTCGGGTGCATACTCATATGTTGAGAGGAATGTGAAGGGGCCCTCGGGCTTATCGCTCACACTTACGCAGCCCTTTGCTCCCACTATATATGTATAGAGATAATACTTACCGTCCTTCTCCACAACATCGGGAGCATACAGCTCATGATCCGTATGAGTAACGCTGGATTCGTGATCGGTATCCGGTCTTGTCTGGAATATATGTCCGTGACAGGTCCAGTGATCCAGATCGTCTATCGGAGCGCTCCACGCCTTCAATTTGTAATCGCAGAATTTGTCGCATCCGAATCTGTCATGTGAACCGTAAAGATAAACTCTGTCCCCGAACTGTCTCGGTTCTCCGTCCGGAATGCATTCCCATAATGGAAGAATAGGATTTGCCATTTTGTACCCCCTGGTAATTTACATTGTATTATATGTTCCGCATGCAAGGACAAACGCTTTTACACATCCTGAACCGGGATCACGCTCCCAGCTTCATGTCTCCGTCCTTAACCCATCCCAGCTTCTTAAGTCCGGCATTGAACAGAAGAGACAGGAAGGCAGGAAGGATAAAGGAGATCATGATAAGTCCGATCCAGTCAAAAGCAGTTATGGCAGCTTTGCTGCCGTTTGCCACATCTTTAACCCATCCGCTATATACACCGATCTGTCCCACCAGTCCGCAGGTCCCCATTCCGGATGAGATGGGAGCGCCGTCCATTCTGAGTTTAAAAAGACATGTTGCAATGGGACCGGTGACCGCAGAGGCAAGAATAGGTGCAATCCATATCCTGGGATTCTTTACGATATTCCCCATCTGAAGCATGGAGGTTCCTATTCCCTGGGACACAAGTCCTCCCCACTTATTTTCTTTAAAGGAGATGACTGCAAATCCGATCATCTGTGCACAGCATCCTGCTACCGCTGCACCGCCTGCAAGTCCGGTAAGCTGCAGCGCCGCACATATCGCCGCTGAGGAAATGGGAAGCGTAAGCGCGATTCCAACTATGACTGATACAAGTATTCCCATAAGGAAAGGCTGAAGATCCGTTGCCCACATTATCAGATTGCCTACCCAGGATGCAGCATCGCCGATGGGCTTTGCGATAAGCGCGGAAAGCAGGATTCCTACTCCTATGGTAACAAGGGGAGTTACAAGGATATCAACCTTGGTCTCCTTGGAGATGGCCTTTCCGAATTCCGAAGCGATGATAGCTATTATCAGAACGGCGAGAGGACCTCCCGCACCGCCAAGTGCATTGGATGCGAATCCCACGGTTATCATTGAGAAAAGAACAAGAGGGGGACACTTGAGAGCGGATGCTATGGCAACAGCCATGGCAGGACCGCTCATGGCCTTTGCAAGTCCTCCAACCGTATAATCTGCCCCTGCTACAGTAGCAACAGTATCCGTCAGAAAGGGTACATGAAATGACGTTCCTATGGTATCGATTATCGTGCCTATAAGAAGTGAACAGAACAGACCCTGTGCCATTGCACCGAGTGCATCTATGCCGTATCTCTTTAATGAGATCTCAATATCCTTTTTCTTCAAAAATTCCTTAAACTTCATTTACTTCCCTCTTTTCATATGTTCCGGATCTTAATCCTCCGGAGACCGGTCATCCTGAACTGCGTTTTTTTTCCCGGATCCTGCAATATCTGAATTTTACAGATCATCTCTCAGCAGGTCATCGGACAGTTGTCAGCAGATTATAGCGCGGTCATTTTGTACATTATACCCGTTAAGTGCCTGCAGTAAAACATATTTTCTAAAACCGCGGGGTTTTTCATCAGTTTTCAGGCCATACATACCCCTTTTTGGCATTTAATATACGTCTCACGGATTCATCGATCCTGTCCTCCGATATGGTTCCGTCATTTACAGCCTGCAACACCCCGCTGTATGCCGCCTCAAAATCCACAGGCATCAGTATGATATCCGCTCCCGCATTTATTGAAAGCACTGCTGCCGTGGCAGAGTCATACTGATCCGTGATGGCACCCATGTTCATGGCATCTGTAATGATCAATCCCTTAAAGCCCATCCTGTTTCTTAAGACAGTGGTCATCATATATGGAGACAGGGTTGCGGGAACTTCATTTCCGGTTACACCCGGAACAGAAATATGTCCCACCATTATGCACTGACAGCCTGCCCCTATGGCCGATGCAAAGGGAATAAGTTCACAGCTCATAAGTTCATCAAGAGTGGATGATACCGAGGCATATCCGTAATGGGAATCCGCTTCGGTTGCACCGTGTCCGGGGAAGTGCTTCACAACAGGCATCACCCCGCCCGCACTCATTGACGTCATCTCGGAGACCACCATCTCAGCAACCAGATACGGATCACTTCCGAAAGCTCTGTTTCCTATGACAGTGTTGGAAGGATTTGTGAAAACATCCGCAACAGGGGCCATGTCCATATTAAAGCCAAGCCCCTTCAGATATGAAGCGATATAAGTTCCCGCATATGCGGCAACGCTTACATCTCCGGTATTTCCCACATTTATCATGGGCCCCACATTGGCTATCCCAAATGCAGGGTTACCGGAAATCCTTGCAACCGTTCCGCCTTCTTCATCAACGGACAGAAAAGGCGGGACAAGTCCCTGTGCAGAATAATATTCTTTTGTCATATTCAGCATCCCTGCTGTCTGAACCTGTGATTGCAGATTATGGGCAAAATAAATAAATCCGCCCACAGGATATTTTGCTATCCCCTGCTCCAGCTCCGGACCTGCAGTTACAGATGAGTTGCCCCCTCCGATGGATTCGGGAGTCACGATAAACATTTGTGCAACCTTCTCTTCAATGGAATGTGTCATAATCCATCCCTCCACGTCCATGTATCTGTCTGTGGCAACAGGTTCGTCCGAAGCTCTTCCTGTACCGTCATTCAAACCCGTATTTTCAACGCCTGCTGCATCATGGTCTCCGGATGCAGCACCGTCCCCTGTTTCCGAAGTATCACCATTACCTGAAGTTCCGTCCACAGAGCCGGCATCGCCCTGGTTTTGACCGGTTTCGTCTCCGGATCCCGCATTGCCCGAATCCGGAACATCCTCATCTCCCGAACCATCTGTATTCTGAGCCGTTACATCACCCGTAACCGCGCCCTGATCAGTGACCTCTGCATTATCTGAACCCTGCACTGCTTCGCCTTCCTGTGAAATACCGGCACCGCTGCACCCTGCCATATTCAGCACCAGCATCATAACGAAAACGGCGATCATCCATGGCTTCATCAATATTAATATTTTCTTTTTTAAGGAATCTTTTCTCAAGCTTTCTACCCGGATCTGTTTTTATCTAAGCTGACTTTTATGATTATAACATTAAATGAGCCGGAGGAACCCTTCCTCCGACTCATCTTATCCGTACCTTATATTATTTCCCACATCAACCTTACTTCGGTACCGTGTACATCCCGCGTTATGCCTGTACACCTGAGCAGAGCCGATGTGACTTTGTTATATCAGTTACTCTTTATCTCGTATCTTTTATAAAAGACATACCCGATAACTATGAGCACCGCTGATATCAGCGCATATGTCACCGCCGCCACCTGATAGGATCTGAAATAATGTCCCGCCAGCTTAAACAGTCTGAACTCATACACGATCCTGGGAGATATCTGCATCGCCGGGAAGAGGCACACCAGCTTGGATAATGTCTTCATCTTCAACGGTATCGTGGTTCCGAGAGCGAAGAGCGCGAAATATCCTGCCATTATGATCGCCATGGTTCCCATTCCGTTCCTGAGTACGCAGGATACGAACATCGTGACGGATGAGAGAAGAAGGGATGCCAGGATCGTAAGGACTACCAGGATGACCGTGGTCTGTCCCGCTGTAAGATCCATCTGGGTAAAGGGATAGATAACCTGCTCCACCATACCCATACCGTCAAGTCCCCACCTGATGGCGACATAGCCTATGAATATTCCCAGATAGATAAATACCGTCGCAAGACAAAATACCGTTCCCGCCAGGATCTTGGCAAAGTACAGTTCCTTTATACCATTGATGCTCGCCCTGATCATGGGATCTGTTTTTCTCTGTGTCTCCATGGAAAATATCGCGGCCAGAGAAACAGTAAGCACCAGGAGCATTATTATGATGGTATTAGAGATCCCGTTCTGCACACCAAACTCAATATATGCATCTCTCCAGACAAAGGGCTTATCGATTTTCTCTTCCTGGGCTCTCCAGTATTCGATCTCCCCTTCATCAAGATAGGAATCCGCATAACATTCCTCTATACCATCAAGCCTCCCCGCATACAGGGTTTCTTCACTCACATCTCCGAGAACTATGTTATATCCGGCGATCTCCCTGACCCATTCCGTCATGGTATCGTAGGCTATATCCTCGTCTTTTATCACTTTGCCGTATTCATCGGTAACTGCATCCCATTCCGAAATAAACTCTTCATCAAGCAGCCTGCCGTTAAATTTGGAATACTCTGCAAGGGTATCAGTGTCTATATTTCCGGTCACTTCAAGCTCACCCTGCATGAATCCGAATACAAAAAATATCAGAAATGCAACGATCGCTATCTTGTTTTTTAATATCTTACGCAGTTCGAAACCGAAAAGAGTTCCGAAACATTTATTCTTTTTCATTTGATCGTTCCCACCTTTGTAAAAGTCAGAGCATTTTTGCGTTTACTGTTTCATTCATATTTTTTCAGATAAAACTCTTCAAGATCTCCGCTCACATCACCGCGGTTTCCCTGCCAGATAAGGTTTCCGTCCTTCATCATGATGATCCTGTCGGCGATGTGCTCTATATCCGAAACTATGTGCGTAGAGAGAAGAACTATGGACTTTTTGCCAAGTTCCTCGATAAGCGTCCTGAACCTGACTCTTTCCTTGGGATCCAGTCCCGCTGTGGGCTCGTCAAGGATAAGGATCGCAGGATCGTTCAAAAGAGCCTGAGCTATGCCTACTCTCTGCTTCATTCCGCCCGAGTAAGTTTTGATCTTCTTACGTGCGACATCGGATAATCCTACGAGTTCCAGAAGTTCCGAAGACTTCTCCCTGGCCTTCTTTTTTTCGATACCCTTTAATGCTCCCATATACTCAAGGAATTCCCTGGCGGAAAATTCCGGATAATACCCGAAATCCTGGGGAAGGTATCCGAGAAGTGCGCGATAGTTCTCGGTATTTACCGGGATACCGTCTGCGGTGATCTCGCCTCCCGTGGGCGTAAGTATTCCCGACATCATGCGCATAAGGGTAGTCTTTCCTGCCCCGTTTGCTCCAAGCAATCCCGTCACGCCTTCGGTAAGTTCGAAGGAGATCCGGTCTACGGCTATCTTGTTCTTATATTGTTTTGTAATCCTGTCTACGGATAATTTCATGCAAAAGCCTCCACATTTCTAACTGTCAGCCACTGCTCAGTAAGAGTCAGCGCGCCTAATATGATCACTGCAGCCACGCCGCAGCCTCCGGAAATAAATGATGAATACAGTACATTGCCGCTTTCAGATTCCCAGATAAGTAAAAACAGCAACATCACCGCACCTGCCGCCACTATAGAAGATGCTCCGTTCTCCCTTCCAAGGGGACTCCTTTCGATATGAAGACTTATTATCATGGTCATCAGATACGGCATCAGGACGGTCTCCGCAGTGATAACAGCCTGCATCCCAAAAGATTCTGCGATCACCGGAGATACGATTGCGGTTAAGATAACCGACAGAAAACCCATAATTGTCATCCTGGCAATAACAACACTTCTCAGTGAAAACCTTGTGGCCATCTCTAGTTCGGACATATTGTATCTCCTGGATCTTCCGTTCTCGAGTATCCCCACAGCCGCTGTAAAGGGCATTATCAGAGCGACCAGCTTATCGGTTCCTTCACCTCCGGTCACGGAGCCCGCGATCGCAATGCCTACTATTGCTGCGGCAAGGATCCACACATATGGTCTGATATACGGAATCTGCTGAAGCAGCATCCTGAAGGTACTGACCTTCCTCGGGCGAAACCGGCTTATGAATTCCTTCTTTTTCTCCGGCTCAGGAGCGTAGTATGCGTCTTTTATGAGATTTTTGAATTCGTTCTTATCCATCCCTACGCCTCCAATTCTGCACGGAGTCTTTCCTCCGCGGCTTTAAGTCTTCTGTACAGGGCAAATCTTGAGATTCCCAGTGCTTTACATATGGTACCTGCAGGTTCTTCGTTCACGTACCTGAGAAGCAGTAACTCCCGGTCTTCATAGGGAAGCTTTTCAAGCGCCTCCCGGACCGCCATCTTCTCCTCGGATATCCCGCTGTCTCCCGGGATTTCTTCCATCTCTTCGGACAGTGATTCCGGCTTGATCCTTCTGTATTCATCAATACACAGATTCCTTGCTATGGCGTACATATATCTGATATCCATACTGCCTGAGTCACCGTACTTGCCCAGATACCTGAAAAAAGCCTCCTGGGTGATATCCTCCGCCATCATCCGATCATTTACTCTGAAGTACACGTACCGGTAAATTTTGTCATATATTGTTTCTAAATCCATGGATCCGGTTCGTACCTCCCTTCATATTGATTAACGGATGTGCTTTATAAAATGTGCGCTTATCTGCAAAAAAAATCGGGCAGGCCGGCAGGAACCCCGCTCCGGCTTGCCCCGTTGTGGTTTTCGATCGTTTTATTCTTCCTCAAAGCTTATGGTCAGAGATGTCAGATGATCTGTCACCTTAAGATTAATAACAGGACCGTCCTCCGCACCCTCTTCCGAGTAATTCAGGTGATTGGAACCCTCGCAGTTTACCCTGACGCCGACAGGAAGATCTATATTGACCCTTCCGATGACTGATGTGATCTCTATGTTCATGACATCTGCCTCCGGTCTTGGAACAACGATATCAAGAGATCCGCTCAGGTTAGTGATAAATACATTCTGCGCATCCGGCTTGATGCAGTGCTCTGTCTTCTGGAACAGATAGGCGTAATTCGAGTTGTTCTCATCTCCATGCTCTTCCAGCTTCCTGGCATTTCTGGCACCAAGTGCTGCCGCAAGTCCTACATTTGTCAGGAAAAAACCTCCTCCAAGTGCAAGAACCACTAATGCAGCTGTCTTTATCGGACTTTTTCTTTTTAAATCAGCCATTATCTTTCTCCTGTTCTTTTATCTTATTCTGTGGAAGTATGTTCATAAGCAGCATCTCCAGCTTCTCGCTATCGACCGGCTTGGACAGATAACCGTCAAACCCTGCTTCAATATACATTTCCCTTGCTCCCGATATTGCATTTGCCGTGAGCGCTATGGCGGGTGCATTAAGATTGTGACCCGATCCTCTTAATTTCTTAAGAGTCTCCAGTCCGTCCATATCCGGCATCATATGGTCTATGAAAAGTGCATCATAGGTATTGGACGAATTAAGTGTCAGCGCTTCACTGCCGGAGCTTGCCGTATCTATCTGTATCTGAGTCTTCTTGAGAAGATTCCTCATCACCAGCAGATTGATATCGGTATCATCCACCACCAGTATCCTGGCATCGGGTGCATGGAACATCTCACTGTATTCAGGTATGCCCTTTCCCGAGTGTCTGTATTTCAGGTCATATTTTCCTATTTCTTCTGAAGATACAGCCTGCTGAACTATGGTAAAGGACATGCAGGTTCCCCTGCCATATTCACTCTCAACCTCAAGTCTGCTTCCCATAAGATGAAGAAGCTGGCTTGTGATACTCATTCCCAGACCGGTACCCTCTATCTGCCTGTTTCTCTTTTCATCTATACGCTGGTAGGGCTTGAGCAGCTTCTCCAGGTCTTCGGGCTTCATACCGATACCTGTATCCGTAACGGAAAGTGTCAGTGCGATATTGCGGCCGTCACTGCCTGCTCCTTCTTCCATATCCTTATAGGAGAACTTAAGTGTCACAGATCCCTTTTCGGTGTACTTGACGGCATTGGTCAGAATATTCAGGGCACACTGTCTGATCCTGATCTCATCACCCACCAGATCCTTCGGAATATGGGGATCCACCTCCACGCAGAACTTAAGTCCCTTTTTCTCAGCTCTGCCGGATATGATATTGACAAGGTTGTTCACCATCGAGAAAAGTTCATACCGGACAGGGATGATCTCCATCTTGCCTTCCTCAACCTTGGACAGATCCAGGATATCATTGATCAGCGCAAGGAGAGTCTTTCCGGCGGACATGATCCCCGAAGCATATCCCCGTATCTCTTCCTCACTGCTTTCACGGAGGATCATCTCATCCATTCCGATAACCGCATTGATCGGGGTACGGATCTCGTGTGACATATTGGCAAGAAATCTGCTCTTTGCCGCATTCGCATCATCCGCGATCTTCTTCTGTCTTTCGAGTTCCTCGGTATAATGTATATGATCCGTCTCATCAGAAAGTGCGTACAGCTTTCCGTAATCCTGTCCGTTACGTATCAGACTGTTTTCCTCCACGGAATAGAAATGATCCTTTATCTTCAGATATTCCTTTTTGGCAACAGCATCGGTAAGAAGGGGGAGGATCCGGTCGGCTCCGCGGTCTTTGCCTGCAGCAAGCTCAGGATATAATTCTTCAGCCGGCTCGTTAAAATACTTTATCGCACCTTCATTATCAACTGCTATTATCCCTTCGGATATCCTGTCTATAATGAATTCCTTTGCAATCTCCCTTGTGCCAAGCAGATCGAAGGATATTATTGCAATGAGCATCATTATGGTACCGATAAAGTAACCGATCATTGATACATCATAGAAATCAGACAGGCTGAACATATGTGTCAGCTGGGCAACCAGGAAAAATGCCTGCACAAATGTCGCCATCATGACTGTGATCAGACTGTTTCTGGTAACTTTCTTTTTTTCCTTCCTGAGAGCCCTGAACAGGCACACAAGGGCACAGCCAGCCAGCATGAACTGGAATGCCATGTTAAAGTGATGCATTATTCCGTTGCCGTGCTGAAGCCTGGGGAATATACCGCTTGTATCGTAATAAATATCGGTATAGTAAAGGGTGTGATTCTGAAGATTGAATATTGTTATATAGATCACCGCATCGATGATCATCATCACATTCTTGATCTTTGACGGGATCCTGACTCCGACAAGTTCCATTATGAACAGGAAGACAAAATACGGATACCACGTCCTGCCAAGATACGAGAACTGGAGAGCGGAGATATATGCACTCTCATTTTCTGCCTTCAGTTCCAGAACATAGCCCATATTGTTGACCAGTGCCGCTATGCTTCCTATGAGCAGATATGAATGCAGCCTTCCCTTAATGTTCCTGAACACTATCCATGCTTCAAGGAACAATCCGATAATGGACGCATATTGAAGTGTAAGAAGTACATCTCTCAGATCCATATCATGGTTTCTCCGGATTCGGGCCGTCTTATGCAGCAGATCGTAATCTATATTAAAAAATATAATACTTATGGGCATTCAAGTCAAAAATGACTGAATTTATGAAGCCCTTAATACCGTACAGTGATCGTTATATCCTGGCCACCGGTCAGGGCATTATTTCAGCAGCCTCGTACTGCTGTAGATATTATACTGCTGTATCCTTTCATATCTCGATATGTTACTGTTAAGATCATCCACAAGCCTGTCCCATTCGCCCGGATCTGAAGGAGCCTCACTGTCCTTAACATATATATCCGCACACAGCTGACCATCTCTCATGTAGGGCTTTACCGAGACAATGCAGGGATGTATCTCCTTCACTCTTTCTTCGATCCTTTTTACGGATATATTCTCTCCGTTTAGGAGAGTGATCTGCGAATCCTTCCTCCCCCTGAGATATACCTTGTTGTTCCGTACAGTTCCGATATCACCGGTGAGGAAATAACCGTCCTCATTAAAAGCGGCCTTTGTTGCCTCTTCATCATTAAAGTATCCGATGAAGATATTATCTCCCTTTACCGCAAGCTCGCCGTACCCATCCTCATCCGGGTCAAGGACCACCACATCTATATCCTCGAATACCGTACCCACACTCTCCATATCCTCTTCACCGGGATAATCTATGGAAAATCCGGAGGACGTCTCGGAAAGAGCATAGGCATTCATCATATACATTCCCGCTTCCTTATAAGCATTTCTGACCTCGGGATACAGCTTTGCCCCACCGCAGAAAAGGTACTTCATCCTTCCTCCGAAGAGTGTCGCAAGGCTTATGCCCCCTGATACGGACGCATCATAGAATCTCATATAGATAATGGGAACCGCAGAGAAGATGGTAGGATGGATCTGCATCATCTCCTGAGCCATTTCAGATATTGAACCCGCGAGATATATCTCAAATCCGAAGACCAGTGAGTATATGAAGTTATATATCGAACCATATGTATGATTGAGGGGAAGGAACAGATAACATATATCATCCACCCCTACAGGCACTCTTCTTCCGAGAGATCTCCATCCGGAAAAAACATTT
>CACWJQ010000014.1 GCA_902761225.1 uncultured Lachnospiraceae bacterium
CTTAAATCATTCAATAGCAGGGATGATCTCATTAATGATCTCAGCTGCATCCTCGTACATAAAATCGTCAACAAGGTCTGAAGCTTCTTTTAATCTGTTTTTCTGCGTGATCCTGAAGGGATATCCTGACAGCTTTTTTATGAGTTCCTTGGAAAGATCATCGTCAAAATCATCAAGAGCACCAAGCAGTTTCTCTGCCGTTTCTCTTGCCACATCTCCGGATATCTCATCTGCAGCGCGGACATCACCCATCTCCTCAACAGGCTTAAGCCGGCTTACAAGAGCCTCATACATAGCAAGAGCATCATCCGTATCTGCATCTATCTTCGATACATCACCTGTACGTGCCGCATTCTCGAGAGCTTCGAAGAGCTTTCCAAGCTCTCCTGCGCCTATCATTTTCGAATTGCTCTTCAGGGCATGGACCGTGATCATATAGTTCTCATAATCTCCGGCAGCTTTATAGCTTTCTATGCTTTCCCTGTTTTTACCGTAATTGGAATAAAAACGCTTGATGGCAGAGATATACTTATCCTGTCCTCCCGTATATACGATGCCTGTCTGAATATCCAGTCCTGTATTTTCAAGCCATGTAATATCCTTTTCCATACGTATCACCCCAGCACATCTATTATCTTGGCAACAATCTCAGATTTCCTGGCAGGCTTTACAAGATACCCCTGCGGCTTTAGCTGAGTCAGAGTTTTTATGACCGTATTCTTCTCTGTCATTCCGGTAAGGAATATGACAGGAATGTCAGCATAACTGTCTATGGCTCGAAGTCCGCGGAGCACCATCGGTCCGTCCTGCACCGGCATCAGATAATCAAGCAGGATCAGATCCGGTTTATGCTTGAGAAGATACTTGAATGCGGCATCACCGGATTTTACCGGAGTCACATCGTAGAATTCTTCCAGCTGCTCCTTTATATGGATGAGCTGTTCCGTATCATCATCAACTACCAGGATCTTCTTACGGGCGCGTCCATCACAGGCATTCTCATTGATATACTCACGGAAAACCGATATCCCGTTCTCCATATTGTTCTTAAGTTCTTCCTCAATCTTAGCCAGCTTCTCGTAAAGTGCGAAAAGAGAAACGGGCCTTGAAAGGAACAACACTCTCTTTAGTTCCGTATACTTGATGAAGAATTTTTCATCATCTTCATTGGCTATAACGATTGTGGTAAACCCTCCCGTGGCAGACACGTTCTTGAGCACGTTGTATGCCTGAACAGTATCCTGCGTCTCATCTCCGAGGCAGATGATCACTATCCTCGGAAGTTCCGCAAGAGTCACATCAAAAAGTGCAGTCTTTGAGGGTGCGCACTTTATGGTCATATAGCCTCTGTCATTTTCAAGATGCTCACAGATGTCATTTGCAACTTTTCTGTTCTTTCCTGTAACCAGCGCCTTTAGTATCATATCCGTTCCTTTTCTGATGCTGTTTTCTACTTTTCCTGTGATTTGATCAATTCCCTGATCGCCTTAACACGGCTTCTTGCAACCCAGGTCTTGCAGCCATTCTCGAGCTCAATGCCTATGGTGCCGGCGGAATTGAATTCAAAGCATTTCACCTTGTATAGATTGATGATCTCCGATTGTGAGATCCTTATGAACCTGTCAGGATTAAGAACATCCTCGATGCCGCTTAGAGTCTTGTTGGAATAATACTGACCCGCATCTGTCTGTATTACGATCTTGCGTCCTTCGGTAAAAACTCTTACTATATCGCGCTGTGACAGGAACTCGATCCTGTCATCGTTGTATCCCGCAAGTGTGGGATAATCATTATCCGATACGTTCTCCACAGCAGAAATGATATTTTCAACCTGTCTGGTTCTTGACTTTGTATATATGGCGACCTTCGGATCTGTATAGCTATCGTCGATGATCACATCTATATCTACCATGTTCTTCACTGACGGCCACCTTCCTGTCCCCTACGAAGCATTTTCTCGAGATCATTGTTCATCTGTCTGACCTCTCTCTTATATACAGCGGAATAGATAAGCCATATAAAGACATACG
Organism: uncultured Lachnospiraceae bacterium; assembly: GCA_902761225.1. GTDB lineage: Bacteria > Bacillota > Clostridia > Lachnospirales > Lachnospiraceae > AC2028. Next base: position 2,031 of record CACWJQ010000014.1, read on the forward strand.
AGATCGTGAAGATGATAAGAACCATCCACATGATATCGGCACGGAACCACTTTAGAATTGAGCTTGCAAAGATAAAGGCTATTATGCATATCAGATAATGGATGGTGGTTGATCTCCTGATCCCCCATGACTCAATGTCATACACTATCTGTGTCCCCATACAGATCGCGCCAAATATCATGCTCCCGAGTATCTGCGCTATGACCGCAGGCTTATCCATTATGATGTCGTCATACGCACCAAAGGCATACAGCATGACACATATAAAGCCGCCAACAATACAGCCGATCAGTATCTTGATCGTCAGACCGGTTTTCAGGTTATTGTCCATTATTGCCTCCTTATGTATTTTGATCGTCCGCATGCGGGCAACAGCCGATGCGTACAAAAGCATATAATATACCAACGATATTTTATCCTATTATGCAGGTAAAATACTGATGGGCCGTATATTCGGTCATTTTCGGTGCTTATTCGGAGTTTTTTCTGTATTTATGAGGTTTTGATCGTTTTATGAATGATCTTGTGAAGCGAAAATGTTCTAAGCACAAAAACAGGACTGCCTGAGCAGTCCTGTAAATTACACTATGAGCTTAAACCGTTATTGAAGTCCTATTTTCCCTTTATCTCGATCCTGTCGATTATACCCTGGACACTGATACCGGGATGGGTAAGGAGCATTCTCATTACATCCTCAACATATTCCCTGTCGGAATCTGTTTTGGTACAGATAAGATCTATACTGTATCCTTTCCGGATATACCGGATGATGTTATCAATATTTTTTCGTCTGTCTTCAGCCTTCTGTCTTCCTAATCTCAGCTTTGACAGTCTGGAACTGTTCCCGGCATTCTCAGGATTCCTGGTCATCTCATCCAGTTCATCGTAGTTCACCTTTTTCTTGCCGGCAACATATTCAGAGCTTAGAAAATCCCCTTCGGGATCATCAATGATCAGAGTCCTGGCATGTCCGTAATGGATAGTGGAAGGCTTGAATTCAAATATGGTCTTCCAGCTGTCCTCTATTTCCGTACCCTTGTTAAGTTCATACTCATAGAGAGGATTCAGATCCCCCACAAAAGCATCACCGGAATCAAGGATCAGGGTGAGGCTGTCATCGCTGTGACCGGGGGTATGGATGATCTCACCGTAAATACCGATCTTCGCAAGAAACTCCCTGCTCTCTTCTGCAGTTATAAAACAGATCTTCTTATCAACAACAGGCTTATAATCCCTTCTGTGTTCCTTCTCGAACACCACGTCGGCATTATGTATATAATCCTTCTGAAAGTCACAGGCTACGATCCCGGGACCACTGTCTGCTATCTCCTGTGCGATTCCCATATGATCCGGATGATAATGGGAGATAAGGATATAATCGATATTCCTGATCTTCTCTTTTCTCTCCTTCATGGATCTGCAAAAATCCCTGTAGGTTCCTGCCCAGCCTGTATCAAAGAGAAGGCTTCCCTTCTCTCCCTTTATCAGATAAGTGTTAGTCTTGGAATATTGCAGATCGATTATCTCCATACTATTCCCCGCTTTCATCACTTTCCGGTTTACGAACCGGCTTTTTCCTGCCTCTGCCTTTATTAATGCTCTCATGCATGATCCATATGGAGACCACCATGGAAATACATGCCATTCCCATTACAGTATAGCAAAATATATACAGGTCGCCATGTCTCTGAACATAATATTCCATATATCCGACCAGGCCTATCCCGATCAGAAACAGCAATGTAAGGAACAGATGAAACCTGTGGAGCCTTCTTTTCCTCAGAGACAGAACAAGACAGGTTATCATTGCGGACAACAGAAAAACCGCGGCCACTATCTGCATGAGGCTGACGAAGCCGTTAGACCTTAAGAATGATGCATCATATCTTGCGCTGTCGAGAAGTGCCATAGCCGAGAAATAACAGACATAGGTCATAAGAGCTGACTTATTCCTGATATACAGCACAAAGGATATTATGGTTATGATACCAAGCAGTATAAACTTCCAGAAGAAGACTGCGGTTCTGTACTCCGTACCGCCGCCGGATATTCCTGTGATATAGCTGTAGGGGAGCCTCTGATGGTACAGATCCGTGATGACCGCCTTACCTCTGTCGGAATCGTTGAACATGGAGACAAGTGACATGAGTGTCATAAACAGCATCATTCCCACAGAAGATGCCCCTGTCATCCTCTTCATGAATTCCCTGCCCATATAGAAGGATGAGAGCGTTGCTGCGGCAGTAAATCCCAGCACCACCCCGGCTTCGTGGAAACAGCCTTCAAATGAAGAAAAGGCTCCTGTTATCCCGTCATAGCTCTCATAGTGGGAATACCAATAGATAAGTCTTCCGAAAAATGACCCCAAAGCAGCAGCAAAAACTCCGTACATAAGAAGAGAAACCAGCTGCTTTACCCTTAATGCCATGAAGCTTTTGACACTCTGCGATGCACCTTCTTGCCCCGGACACGCAAGGGAAACCGTGAGCATCCATGAGGACAGAAATGCAAATACAGCTATGATCATTCCATAGCTCAGTCTCACATTTCCCGCATATACAGCTGTCGTAGTTTCTAGATTCATATTTTATCTATTGCTCATCCTTAGGCACTGCCGTGGCAGCTTCACGATCTATGTCTTATTTACTGCTCTTCCTCAGGAACTGCCGTGGCAGCTTCGCGATCTATGTCTTATTTACTGCTCGTCTTCGGGAACTGCCGTTGCAAAATAGATGATATCGCTTACCGTTCTCTCAACACCCCAGTCTACATAGCTGTAGGGTCTGTCGTGCCATATAACCTCCGCTGTCTGGCCTCCGTCGAGAGTATAGGCATTCACACAGCCCTTAAGCATCATGATATCCTGTGCTCCTCTCAGGGTACAGCACTCTCTGTAGGGATATACATGGCCTATTGTCATGATCAGATAGTGTCCCTCTCCTATCTGTCCTATGGCGGATCTTGAGTACCTCTGCATGGTCTCACCGATGCGGTAATTAAGATTTTCCTTGGGAACTCCGTTATCTATAAGCACCGGTCCGAAGGCAAGAGAAAAAAGGATATCGTTCTCATCAACAAACCTCTGTGCATCTTCCTTGCTGGTCAGTTCTCCGGCATATGAGAAGATCATATTCCCCCCGGTATCGATAAAGCATGTATCAAGGTAATTGCCCTCACATCTGTATACAACCCTGTTGTAAACGCATATTCCGGGAGATCTGAACTTATAGAAATCCCCGTTCATGGCAACAACGGCATTGGCTTCGGCAGCAAGGCTTGATGCATACATCTGGGCGCTGTAGCCGTAGGTATCTCCTGCGATCTTTCTTCTGAACTGGCTGGGATCCGATATGAAGACCTCAGCGAAGTTACAGTAACAGTCATTGCAGAATTCCTTCCAGCAGACTGTGAATATGGAATCATCCGCGTAATAATACGCCTTCTGTCCGGTTGCAAAGGTGACACCGGGGTCAAAGACAAGATCCGCACCCCTGATCAGATGCTCGCTCTCTGCGGCCACTTCATATATGAGACCAGGATCGGTCAGCTCATGATATTTATCTTCACAGGGCTCATATCCCGCAATGGCATCCTCAGGTATGGAATACAGCTTGGGAATATATACAAGGTCTGCAAGGATATCGGATTTTATATTGTTGGCAAATAGTCCGATACCATCCACCAGATTCTTTTCTGTAGAAGGCGTTCCGCATACACCGCCGCCCATGATACTGAGAAGCTCATCCGAAGGCTCTATGTTCCACTTTCCGTCATCATAGTAAAGTCTTAACTCCACATCCCTGAAGGCCTTTTCAGGGTTCTGCAGGAGTACAGTTTTCAGAGCATTATCATATGCATCCTCTATGACCCAGCTTTCGTAGGAATCATCCTCTCCGTATACGTCCTTCCTTGCATGAGACTGTACGATGCTGTCCAGCTCATTCTCAAAAAGAGCTTCAAGCCTTCCGGGAGCAGCAGACAGATCTGAATAATATATCCTCACAGGCACCGAGGCCGTAAGGTCACTTACCTTCACCTCACCGAGATACTCATATGAAAAACCTCCGGTAAGATATCTGTAATACATCGATGATGTATCACCGTCCGGGATACCGTTACCATCAGCACTCTGTCCGGTTTCGGCCGCAGCTTGGGCAATGCCATCAAACGCCGAGCCGCTGAAGGCGTCTCCGGATGATATGGAAGTATTTTCTGCCCTGCCATACAGAATGTCATATCCGTCCCCCATTCTGCCTTCACCTATCGCCCTCAGGAATGAATCCGCCGTAAGCGCGGGATCACCGCCCGGGTGAGCATACAGGAGATCAACATCTGGATAAAAGATACATACGAGGATGACCGGTGCGGCCAGAATGACCGAGAGAAATCCTGCTATCGGGAGCATTCTCTTTTTTACCGACAGATACACAACTCCCGCGATCAGGAGCACCAGGATTATGACAAATAAATAAAGTGCCAAAACACGCCCCGCCTGGAGCGATGGTCCGGCACTTTCCATTCTGATAAAACTGTCCTTTATAACATCAAAAAGCAAATCGTTTTTCCTGTTTACTGTATGACCATCGATGCACAGTGGATGTCGTTAAGAAGATCGTACTTCTTACCGCTCTTAAAACCTACAACGATGGGGCGCATCGGATATCCGGGATTATTTCCGACAACCTTGGCCATCTCCCCGTTGGAAAGCTGTACATATGAATCCACGGGGAAGATTATAACCGAATTCATAAAGCTGGTGATCGCAGAATTATCAAGCTCAAGAGACATGGCAAGGATCATCTCAAGCGCATCTCTTTTTGGGAACCCCTTCTTGTAGGGACGTTCGGTGACAAGGGCGTCATAAATATCCGCAACAGAGATCACCCTTGCAAGCTTGCTGATGGAGTCACCGCTTACACCAAGCGGATAACCCTTTCCGTTCATCTTCTCGTGGTGCTGGAGCACTCCCCTGAGAATATTCTCGCTGAAGGTTCCCTTTTCCTTGAGGATCTTGAAGCCAAAAAGGGAATGCTGCTTCATCAGGGCAAACTCATCGTCATCAAGTTTTCCGGGCTTGTTGAGTATCTCATTGGGAATATTGGATTTCCCCAGGTCATGAAGAAGCCCTGCAATACTGATCTCGCGGAGTTCATCATCGTTAAGCCCGAATGTCTTGCCGATGATAAGACTCATTGTGGCAACATCTACGCTGTGCTTGAACGTATATTCATCACTGACCTTGATGAGATTGATATCCACCGCAACAGCGTGATTATTCTCGATGGCCTTGATAAGCTCACCCGTGACATTATTGGTGGCTTCGAGGAAATTCTCGGATTCCACGTTCTCATAGAGGAACTGGACGCCCTCTCCGACTCTTTTTATAACCTCCGTGCTGAGGGTAACCTTGCTCTTATCCTCCACACGGCTCTTCTCCATAAGTTCCCTGGTATAGGAAGGAAGCTGGGCTTCCAGGGAATGGATCTCATCCGGATCAGGTTCTCCCTCCGTCACATAGATCCCTCCGATGGATTTCTTCTGGAGATATTCAATCTGGAAATCATCAAGATAAGCGCCCTTCGCAATAAGCTCACGACCTGTCTTGTCCAGAATGGCCTGATCGATCTTCATTCCGGGCTGCAATGTTCTTGTGCTTACAAACTTGCGCTTAACCATCCGTCTCCTCGGGGTACAGATTCTTTTCAAAAGTTTCAAAAAAACTGCATGTAGCGATCTCGGGATCACTGCTCAGTGTAACGGTCTTCCATAGATCGGTGTTCAGATTCCTGATAAGACTTCCAAGGTATTCGTCATACACCTTCTCAAATGCTTCATCCCTCAGCTTCTCTGTGATCAGCATCTTGTTCGCATCGGTCTGAGCCCTGTCCAGGGTACTGATGCACTGCATGAGATACATACCGTCGGAAGTACTTACTATATTGCTGATACCATCATTGGGCAGGGAGAACGCTTCGGCCTCCACAGCTTCATCCATCATCCCCTTACCGAAGGAAATAACCGATTCATCGGCTTCATTGTATTTGGCCGCTTCAGTTTCAAAGTCCAGACTTCCGTCCAGGAAACCGTTCCTGAGAGTTACCAGGGTATTGAACACCGCATCGCGGTCACTGTCGGCATAGGGAATGAGTGAGCTTCCATTATGGTAGGCTGTCCTCATGTAGATGATGCGCACCTTGACGAATCTTGCTTCATCATCCGATATCTCCGGAGATATATCCCTGATGATCTCATCGTACGCCTTCTGGGCAAGGGCCATCTGGGAATACATCTTCTCTATAAGTTCTTCATCTGCTCCAAATGCGGTCACCTCACTCTCATTAAGAGATGAATAGTATTCCTGTGCCGCACTTTTCACCAGTTCCTTTTCTTCTTCATCCAGCTCAAGTCCCCTGTCCAGTGCCATGAGATACATGGTCTTAACCTGTGCGATCTGAGCAAGGGCGGTATTCTTGATGCTCTCTTCGAATGTCACTCCGTCCGAAGTAACATCCCATATCTCTTCGCCGAAAACATTCTCATAGGTCTTCTGGATATTGACCAGATAGATCTCAAGTTCCGAAAGCGAGCACCTCTCGGTCCCCACTACAAATATCTCGTCTTTATCAAAACCCGTCGTAAGCACAACCTGTGTCCCACCGCATCCGGTGAGGATAAATATGACAAGAAGTGCCACGACGGATTTAAAAATTTTATATGTGCCTGTTTTATAAAACATATTAAAGCAATTAAAAGCCCAGGGATCAGATCTTGATCTCGTGTACCCAGCCCTCGGGAGCCTCTATGCGGCCCATCTGGATTCCGGTGAGAGTGTCGTAAAGCTTCCTGGTGACAGGTCCCATCTCCTCCATTCCGCTGGGGAAGCAGATCTCCTTGCCGTGATCGTTGATCTTGCCGACAGGTGAGATGACTGCTGCGGTTCCGCAGAGTCCGCACTCTGCCATATCAGCGACTTCCTCAAGAGTGATCTCTCTTTCTTCAGCCTCGAGTCCGAGATATTCCTTGGCAACATAGATAAGGCTTCTTCTTGTGATGGAAGGAAGTATGCTCTTTGACTTGGGAGTGACAACCTTGCCGTCCTTGGTAACAAAGAGGAAGTTAGCTCCGCCGGTCTCTTCAACCTTGGTTCTGGTGGCAGAATCAAGATACATGTTCTCTGCAAATCCTTCAGCATGTGCAGTAACGATGGCATGAAGGCTCATTGCGTAGTTAAGTCCTGCCTTGATATCTCCGGTTCCGTGAGGTGCCGCACGGTCAAAGTCTGAAACCTTGATGACGATAGGCTTTGCACCGCCCTTGAAGTAAGGTCCTACAGGAGTTACAAGTACCCTGAACTGATACTCATCAGCAGGCTTAACTCCGATAACGGGATTTGAGCCGAAGATGTAGGGTCTTACATAAAGAGTTGCACCGCTTCCATAGGGAGGCACGAATGCTGCATTAGCCTTAACGGTCTTCTCTACGGCATCAATGAACTTGCCCTCGGGAAGAGTGGGGATCTCAAGTCTTGCCGCAGACTGATTGATACGCTCTGCGTTTAAGTCGGGGCGGAAGGTTACGATGCGTCCGTCCTCTGTTGTATATGCCTTAAGGCCTTCAAAAACGGTCTGTGCATACTGAAGAACTCCCGCGCACTCGCTCAGGACAACCTTATCGTCAGTGGTGATCTCTCCGTCATCCCACTTTCCGTCCTTGTAATTGGAGACGTAACGATAATCGGTCTTAATGTAGCCAAATCCTAAATTACCCCAGTCAATGTTCTTCTTTTCCATTTACATCAGCCCTCTTTCATTAATTTATAAAAAAATCTTAAAATATTTTATCACAATGCGGTTTTCGGTACAATAATATCACTTTCTTTCGTAAGTTACGAAATGGTAGGTGAGGTCGAAGGATGTCATTTCTTCGGAAGTATCGGTGATCTCCCACTCTTCGTCCTTGTCAAGATCATGGAAGTAGGTATCTGCCTCGTATTCATGGTCTATGCGGGTTACGATGGCTTTGTCGCAATAGGGAAGAAGCTGGTTATAAACGGTGCCTCCGCCGATGACGAACACTTCATCGTCAATCTCCTCCATCATCTTAAGAAGCTCATCAACACTGTGGGCAACCTTTGCGCCCTCTACCCTGTACTCAGGGTCACGGCTCATGATGATATTGGTCCTGTTCTTAAGGGGAAGACCGCCGGGGAAGGTGGATAGAGTCTTTCTTCCGAGGATAACGGTATGCCCGGTGGTAAGTGCCTTGAAGTTCTTATGATCCTCCTTGATCCTGACAAGAAGGTCATCCTTATTTCCGATAGCCCAGTTTTTATCTGCAGCAACTATTATTGTCATATTCTCATCTCCTCATTTTCAAGTGTGGGCAAACGTGGGGACGGTTCTTTCCTTCACCTCTTCATCATATCGCAACGGGAATATCCGTTATCTGCTCGTGGTGCTTATAGTCGTCAAGCCATACATCGGTTGATGTGAACTTATAGAAATCGGTGATATCGGTGTTGATATGGAATGTGGGTGCGGGAAGCGGTTCCCTGCTTATCATTTCCTTTATCAGCGGGATATGTCTGTCATAGATATGGCAGTCGGCAATGACGTGTACCAGCTCTCCTGCGTTCATTCCGCACACCTGGGCGAGCATATGGACCAGAACCGCATACTGGACAATATTCCAGTTATTGGCCATGAGCATATCCTGGGAGCGCTGATTGAGTATGGCATTCAGTGTGAGCTTATCCTCGCCGGCTTTCTGGGTGACATTGAAGGTCATGGAATATGCACAGGGATACAGGTTCATCTCATGCAGATCCTGGAAAACATAAAGGTTGGTCATTATACGCCTTGAGAAGGGATTGTTCTTAAGATCGTAAATGACACGGTCAACCATGTCCATGCGTCCTTCGGGATACTCATGCTTAACGCCCATCTGATATCCGTATGCCTTACCGATGGAGCCGTTCTCATCAGCCCACTCATCCCATATATGGGAATGCAGGTCACCTATATTGTTGCTCTTTCTCTGCCAGATCCAGAGCAGCTCATCGGTTGCCGACTTGAGGGCGGTACGGCGCAAAGTCATGATGGGGAACTCTTTGGAAAGGTCGTATCTGTTGACGACACCGAACTGCTTGATGGTATAGGCGGGAGTTCCGTCCTCCCAGTGGGGTCTGACCTTCTGTCCCTCGGTACTGGTACCGTTCTCAAGGATATCCTTGCAGTTTTTTATAAATACTTCATCAGCATAACTCATTATCTGATCCTGTTCCTTTGCTTTATCTGTTTGTTACGTCTGCTTATATGGCGTTCATCCGTCACTTTCTGTCATCATATTTTTCGCAGAGCGAAGTGATCTGATCGGCGAACCTTCCGATATCCTTGTTGGGATATCCCTCCATATTCTTGATGATGGCCATAAGTCTCTGTCCTGCAGCGACAAGGCGGGCATAAACGCCGGATACAGCCTTTCCGACAGGACTCTTCTTAGCCTTTCTGACAGGCATTGCCTCATAGGTAAAGCGGCCTGCAGCAAGGTCGAATTCCGAGCCGCTGTAAGGTGCCACGGCACGCTGTCCGTATTCGATCTTGAGAGTCTCGGCGAACTGGGTTGCAACCGCATCCTCGCCGTGAACGATGAATACCTTCTTGGGCTTTTCCTCAAACTGTGATATCCACCATATGAGGCCCGTCTTATCGGCATGTCCCGATATTCCGCGGAGCTGCTTTATCTCAGCTCTCACCTCGATCTCTTCACCGAAGAGCTTGACTGTCTCGGCTCCCTCGACTATCGCACGTCCCAGGGTACCGTTTGCCTGATATCCTACGAATAGTATGGTACACTCGGGTCTCCACAGATTGTGCTTGAGATGGTGTCTGATACGGCCTGCTTCACACATGCCGGATGCGGAGATTATGACCTTGGGCTCTTCTATGAAGTTGATATTTCTTGATTCATCGGATGTGATGGCAAGCTTAAGTCCCGCAAAGGATAAGGGATTGATGCCCTGCTTTACAAGCTGCATGGCCTCATCCGAGAAGCAGTCCATACGGTTTGCGGTGAAGATCTCGGTTGCATCAACGGCAAGGGGCGAGTCCACATATACCGCAAATCCGTCATGTCCCTTTATCCTCTTATTAACCTTGATCCTTCTGAGGAAATATAGAAGCTCCTGGGTACGGCCTACGGCAAAAGAAGGAATGACAACGTTGCCTCCTCTGTCGAAGGTAGTCTGTATTATATCCGTGAGCATGGTCTCAAAATCACCGTCGGGTTCGGGATGGTCCCTGTCTCCGTAAGTGGATTCCATGACGACATAATCGGCATCCTTTGTAGGGGTTGGATCCTTGATGAGGATCTGTCTGTGATTTCCTATATCTCCGGAAAAGACAAGCTTCTTGGAATTCTCCTCCTCTGTTATCCACACCTCTATACTTGCGGATCCGAGAAGATGTCCGATATCGGTAAAGCGTATCTGTATGCCGTCGCATACATCTATTACGGTGTCATAATGGCACGCAACAAGTCTTCTGATGGCGCCCTCCGCATCCTCCATGTTATAGATGGGTTCAATGGGAGGAGCATCCTTGGTACGACGGTTCTTCCTGTTCTTATACTCCGCATCCATCATCTGGATGTGGGCACAGTCACGGAGCATTATCGAGCACAGGTCGCAGGTGGCATCAGTGGCAAAAATCTGGCCCCTGAAGCCTCTTGCATACAGAAGGGGAAGAAGTCCCGAGTGATCGATATGTGCATGGGTAAGGAATACATAGTCGATATGTGCCTCAGGCACAGGGAGGGGAACATTCTCAAAAGTATCTATTCCCTGCTCCATTCCGTAATCCACAAGAATGTTCTTGCCGCATGCTTCGAGAAAATGGCAGCTTCCAGTTACTTCATGCGTGGCTCCTACAAAGATAAGCTTCATAGACTGCCTCCTTTTACATAAGAGTTAAGAACCTTTTATCAATCTGTAACACCGGCATCTTCAAGAGTTCTGGGCATCTGTCTGGGAACATCTGCCAGATACCATACACCGTCTCTCTTAATGAATACCCATACGGCATCGCTTCCCTCGTTCTTGGTCTGGTATGCCGTGGAATTGAACTTTACAACAAGGTCGAACACGATATCTGCGGATACACAGTTATCGCAGTATGTTACGAAATTATCCGCGCTCACATTGTAATAATTATATGACGTGATCCTCGAGGTCGGATAGAAATTGGTCATGGCTGTGGAAAGCGATGCCCTGTATTCCGAATCGGGAAGCAGATAATTATATACTGCGCTGCTGCTGACTCCGATGAAATGCTTTCCGTAAGCCTCTACGATGGACGGAAGTATTGCATTTATCTCGTCTGCTACGCTGTTATCAGTCTGAAGAGGTGCGGAATAGCTGGTCCCTTCACAGGTAAGATCTACAGGTGTGCCGTCGGCTGTTCTTGCGGATACGACCGGGTTAGACCACAGTCCCGATACCTGATAAGTGGTAAATGTGGGCACATATGTCATGTACTGGGTGACGTTCTGTATCAGATCGATACCCTTTACCACATCGTTACCGTTCTCATCCTTCATGATGTCTGCAGGTCCGAGGTCTCTTCCGGAAACATTCACGATGACATCCGTAGGAACCGTGATGGTATACACATCATTACAGGTCAGATATGCATCGGGATAGAACTTATCGCAGCCCCAGAGATTCATATTGTAATCATTCTGACCAATGACCTTGAGAGTGACATCGATAACAGGCTCTCCCGCTGCCTTGATCACGTATCTGGGAACCTCCGCGGAGGAAAGAGGCGATTCTTCAACAGTCACTTCCTTGCCTACTATGAGTTCCTTGATATGTGCTTCGTAATCGAAAATATTATAATATGCCGAATCGGTAACCAGATTATCCTTGGACATCACGGTCTCGATGGCTCCGGTCTCAAATGCGGCCCTGACCTCTGCAATCCCGGTACCGGGAAGAGAGGTCTCATATGCGGTGAGATACCCGTTGAACCAGCGCAGGAAAAAGAATATTCCGATGCATCCCAGGATAAAATAGATCAAGAGTCCAACTCCGAAAAAGCTCTTTTTAGTACGGTTATCTCTGCTCATCAGTTTCCCTCCCTCATAAGTGCAAGTGCATCGTAGGAGGAATTAGCCTCGGTGCTCATGATAAGAAATGCAGTGGGACATCTTCTGGGTCCCGTGGGTGAATAAGGATTGTTGACTGTTATTCCGTTATACTCCATCTGAGTTGAGGTACCACCGTCAAGGCAGGCGGCATTAACGGCACCGTAATCCTGCATGATATCTATCATCTCCTTGAAGGTTGCTCCAAGGCTGGATGCCTGACGTCCGTCAATGACGCACATAAGGATCGCACCGTCGGAACGCTGGCCGATTGCGGTACGGGGATTCTTGCCTCCGCCGTATACATCCACACTGGGAACCTCGAGAGGTTCACCGTCTATGATAAGGAATGGGCCTGTCTCATGCTTTACGTGGACGGCATCCCTTACGTTCATCTCAAGTGCCTGCTGTACGGAATATCCCTTGAGAAGGATAAGCTTATTGTCATTGGTCAGGCATACAAGATTCCACTTGCCGATATTGTTATTCTCATATACGGGCTGTCCCTGTGAGATAACTCCTCCCACAGGACATGCGGTATAGCTGTAGGATCCCATATCCACGAACTCACCGCCGTTGACACCGCCGATAGCTCCGTAACGGTCACAGAACTTCTTGACCACATCTCCGTCGGTCTGGGCAAAACGCTCCACCGTTCCCACAAATACAGTCGAAGGATCCTGGATTATCATCATATATCCGTGATAGGTTCCGCCGTTTATCTCCTCAATGATGAGAGGCTTAACGTTCTCGTCCACCACCGTCTCATCGGGAATCACGATAAGTTCTGTATTGGATGCGGTACCTTCAGCCGCTTCGGGCATGGTGTTTTCCGCGATGATCTTCTGGAATTCATCATTTCCTAGGAAAAGCTTGGGAAGCCACTTAAGAGCGCTGGTCTCATATGCGAACATTGCAAACTGGCTTCTGAACGCGGGGCTGGGACCGTGCATCGCAAGGAAGCAGGCTCCCACAAGCAGGATAAGGACGAGAAGTAAGGTGACTCCGATAACTGCAAGAGACCTTAAGAGAATTTTGAGTACGATCTTCAGAGTACGTACTCCCGATGATGATTTCTTTTCACCTTGACTGGACATTTAATACATACAACCTTTCTTACTTATTCTTGAAAACCCAGTTTCTCTGGATCTTAAAGCTTACAAAAAACAGACATGTATCGACAACCGCCTTCAGGAGAGTCTTGAGCCAGTCGCTGTTTACCCTTAAAACCGTGGTAAGCAGTGCGACCAGTCCTAAGGATGCTCCAAGCTGGCACAGAGCAAGTATGGTATACCTCAGGGCACTTTTACCGGTATTGCCGCTGTGCCCGAAGACTGCCTTTTTGTTGACGATGAAATTGCAGGCCGCAGAGATGATACGTGCAACGGTCCCCGCTATCGTTCCCCTCGATGCTTCGGATATGATTGCGGGTATGAAAAAGAGTATCACCCTGAAAGCAACAAGGTCTATTATACACGATAATACGGAACTTGCGGCAAATTTCAGGATCACTCCGTAAATCCTTGCAGAATCCCTCAAGGGGTGGAAATGTGAGGTCTGATTATCGTCTATATATACCGTCTCTATCGGGACCTCGGAATATGGAATGGAGTCCGATCCTATCTTAAGAAGCTGGTTGGTCTCATATTCATATCTGTCTCCGTCCACATGAGTCATATACTCAAGAAGTGATGCCGGGACCGCCCTGAGACCTGTCTGGGTATCCGAGACCTTTATACCGCACACATAACGGAATACATTCCTGGTTATCACATTTCCCAGCCTGCTCCTGAAGGGAACCTGAGGAAGGGAAAAGTCCCTGCATCCTATGATAAATGCCTTCTTTTCAACCATGGCATCTATACACTTTGCGGCATCAACCGGTGTATGCTGTCCGTCACCGTCAACCGTCACGACTCCGAGGGAATCCGGCCTTTCCCTGAGAACATACTCAAAGGCAGTCTTCATCGCTCTTCCCTTGCCCTTATTTACTTCGTGGACAAGCACCGTAACCTTATCGGGGAAACTCTCCTTTATCCTGTCGAACTCACCTGAATGCTTTTCATCCGATCCGTCATCAACCAGTATGACATCCGTGAAGCCCTTCTCTATCATTCCCTGCGCTGTCTTAAAGAGCTTCTCATCGGGATTCAGCGAAGGGATTATAACCTGAACATTATCGTACATAAAAACCTCATTTTGTGTTATCATTAAGCCTATCAATCAATACGAAAGGAATATACAAAATGGACGCACTCTTACACATGCAGTGGGATGATCAGTTCCTTCTTTTCCTTCAGGAAAATGTCAGAAACGATGTTCTCACGCCCATCATGAAATTCATCACTCACCTTGGAGACAAGGGAATCCTCTGGATACTTATCGCAGTTCTCCTCTGCTGCTTCAAGAAGACCAGACCCATCGGGATTATGGCAGGTATCGCACTTGCAATGTCAGTTATTATCAACAATGCGATCCTCAAAAACCTTGTTGCAAGACCCAGGCCCTATCTTCCCGAAACCGTAGGCGGTCAGGGACTTAAGCTTCTCATCGAAGAACAGGACGACTGGTCATTCCCTTCGGGACATTCGGGAGCATCCTTTGCAGCTGCTGTGGTCTTCCTTGTAAAGAGCCCCAAAAAATTCGGAATACCTGCGATCATCATGGCATCCCTTATAGCTTTCTCAAGACTTTATGTCGGAGTTCATTATCCCACCGATGTATTGGCAGGCATCATCACCGGAACCTTCTGTGCGATAATCTCATTCATGATCTGGAAGATCGTAGAGAATAAAGCATCCGTTAAGATGGCAGGTCTTCTCGGCATTAAAGCAAAGCCTGAAAATGCGGGATCCGATACAGAAACAAAAGCCTGAAAAAATTTTTTAAAATTTTGTTGACAACAAGTCTGCTTTTTAGTATATTAACTTTTGTCGTGCGAAAGCAGACAATGCGACAGTAGCTTAGTTGGTAAAGCGCCACCTTGCCAAGGTGGAGACCGCGGGTTCGAGCCCCGTCTGTCGCTTTTTTTTATTCCTCAGGATCAGGTTCTGAGGAATTTTTTTATCCTCAGGGGGCGGCCATGATGATGAGCACCGCCCCCGTTTTGTTTAGTACTGGACTCCGGTAAGATCCACACCCATGGCCTGGGCTTCAGCCTCATACTCTGCCCTGAACTGCTCCAAAGCATCTGCGTATCTGATACGGTATATCCTTACCAGCGCATCGTTGATCCTCTCTTCAGAGATCACACCGCTTCCCACAGCCTCGATAATACCCTCAGCAGCAGCCTTGGGATCGGGTGATGAGTAGATCATGTCACAGCCTGCCTTAAGGGCCATTACAGCGCTTTCAGAAGCCGTATAGTAGGATGTTATGGCTGCATCGCTCAAAGGGCCGCTAATGATGACTCCGTCGTACTTAAGTTCATCCCTGAGAACTCCGGTAACGGTCTTGTCCGAGATTGTCGAAGGAAGGGAATCGCTGTCGATGGAAGGATAGATGACATTACTCATCTGGATCATCCTGGCACCTGCATTTATGGCAGAAAGCCATACCTGGAACTCATTGCTCCTGAAATCCTCAAGCGTTCTGTCGCTTACAGCTCTTCCGTTTGCGGGATTCTGTGTCGTTGCGGCAAGTGAAGGAAAGTACCTGTAAGCTGCCACAACTCCACTCTGATAAAGCCCCTCTGCCATGCCTGTAACATAAGGGGTGATGGAAGCTGCATCGCTGCCGTAGCATGTGCCTGCCATGACTCCTCCGTTCGTAACGGCCAGATCGGCAAGAGGTGCAAAGTTAACGGTTATTCCCACGGAACCCAGTCCGGTACCGATGGCAGCACCTGTAGATACAACTTCTTCCACGTTACCGCCCTCAGCAGCCTGTGCAGGTGTAAGAACAGACTCTATGATCCCGGCCTTGATGAGTCCGGATTCATCCATTCCCGTCTCTGTAGTGGCAAGAAATACGGGATGATCCACAAGAGTCAGTGTAGTCTCCATCATGGTGCGGAACTGATCTGCAGAGGTCACATTTTTGGCGGAATACACTATACCGCCGGGGTTGAATTCCGAAAGAGCATTAGCCGTTCCCTCACCGGCGATAACAACACGGTCAACTCCCGTTATCGATTCGGGAGTTATGAACATGATAGCCTGAACCTTCTCTTCAAGAGTCATATTCGCTATCTCGGATTCTATGACCTCATCGAGACGCTGCATAGGAGTCTGACCGAGGTCCGCTACAGTGGGTGCGGGAGGCACATCCTCCACTGACTGCTGCTGAGCCTGAGCAGCTGCCGCCTCCTCTTCAAGCTGCTGCTGAAGAGCCGCCTGCTCCTGTGCCAGTGCTTCAGCCTGTCTTTGATGCGATACACTCACGATCTTCTTCACGGCGAAGAATATTCCGCATCCTATAGCTGCAAGGATAAGGAGAAGGATAAGATATGCCGTGAACTGCTGGCGGATCCTTCTCTTATGTCTGGCTTCGCGTCTGATCCTCTCGTTCTCCGACTGTTCCCTGAGAGCATTTCTGCTGACCTTGGAATCCCGGGACTTCTTCCTGTCGTCCTCATCGGATTCGTCATCCTCCGAATCTTTGTCGTCATCGGATCTCTCTTCATCAGACTTATCTTCGCCGGATCTCTCTTTGTCGGATTTTTCTTTATCGGATTTTTCTTTGTCAGACTTATCCTCATCTGACTTATCTTCATCCGGCTTATCTTCATCTGACTTTTCTTCGTCAGCTTTGGATTTCTTATCCGAGTCTTCTGCAGCTTCTGATTCTGATGATGTATCATCTGCAGCTGCTCCGGCTGTCTTTTCGGCATCCGCATTTCCTTCGGATGTACTTTCGGGATCAGGCTCGGCAGATACACCGCCTTCGGCTGATGCTGCTTCCCGGGTTTCTTCAGCAAATGCAATATCTTCAGAAACAGCGTTTTCGGTATTTTCCTCAGCCTGAGCCTCTTTGGAAACGGGCTCTGCCTCATCGAAATCCGACAGATCGAATGTCAGCTCCTGAGTATAATCTTCGACATTATCACCTGCAGAGCCTTCATTTACCGTCTTCTGCTGCTCCCTGATCTCTTCTTTAGATTGGTTATTCCTGTTTTTCTTCTTATGTCTGCTCAATTTGTTTTCTCCGGATTATAGAGCTGGTCATAAAAAATGTGTTCTTCCTACAAACAGAATCTGTATCCGGCAGATGCCGGATACAGATACCTGGTCATTATAGCTTGGTCTCTACAAAGATGTCGTAGATCGCCTTGATGGCTGTCTCGAAATCCGAGTTTGCAACACCTATGATGATATTGATCTCGGAGGATCCCTGATCGATCATCTTGACATTCACATGTGCGTGTGCAAGTGCCGAGAATATCCTTCCCGCAGTACCTCTTGTGGACTTCATTCCGCGTCCCACAACAGCGATGAGCGCAAGATCGGATTCGATGTCGATCACGTCGGGATCAGTCATTCTGCGGATAGCTGAGACTACGCTCTGCTCCTTATCCCTGAACTCATCCTGATGGACGAATACGGTCATGGTATCGATTCCGGAAGGGAGATGCTCGAAGGAGATGTTGTTCTCCTCAAATGCCTGAAGCACTCTTCTTCCGAAGCCTATCTCGGAGTTCATCATGTCCTTGTCCACATTGACTGCACAGAAGCCCTTCTTGCCTGCGATACCGGTGATGACATACTTGGACTTCTTGGATGTGGTCTCTACGATCCATGTTCCGTCATCGGAAGGATCGTTGGTATTCCTGATGTTGATGGGGATGCCTTCCTGTCTTACAGGGAAAATAGCATCTTCATGAAGCACGCCTGCGCCCATGTATGCCAGCTCTCTGAGCTCTCTGTATGTGATGGTCTCGATCTTGGCGGGATTGCTGATGATCCTGGGATCTGCGATAAGGAATCCGGATACATCGGTCCAGTTCTCATAGACATCGGCATGGATGGCTCTTGCAACTATGGAACCTGTAATGTCGGATCCTCCCCTTGAGAAGGTCTTGACGGTGCCGTCTGCATACGCGCCGTAGAATCCGGGTATAACGGCATTCTGAACCTTTTCAAGCTTCTTGCTGAGATTCTTATAAGTCTTCTCGGGATCATAGTTCTCGGTCTTCTTGTCGAAAATGATATAATCGGCGGGATCGAGGAATTCATATCCGAGATAAGCGGCCATAATGTGACCGTTCAGGAATTCACCTCTGGATGCCGCATAGTCTTTGTCGGCTCCTGCCTTAAGATCTGCTGCGATCTTATCGAATTCCTTAGTCAGATCGAGCTTAAGTCCGAGGCCCTTGATTATCTCGTCGTATCTTGCGCGGATATCGGCAAGTACCTTGGAAAAGCTCCTCTCATCGGATACACTTCCGTGAAGATTGTAGAGCATATCGGTTACCTTGGTATCTCTCGGAGATCTCTTACCGGGAGCTGAAGGAACCACATATCTTCTCTCGCTGTCGGCTCTTATTATGTCACCGACCTTCTTGAACTGCTCGGCTGATGCAAGAGAACTTCCGCCGAATTTTACTACCTTAGCCATCTTTACCTGAACCTCTTAATCATTAATCTCATTCATATACTCTGATACTGTTAAGTACTGCATCGCCCAGCTTCGCAAGCCTTGCCTCGAACTCGGCTCCGCTCAGTGTCTCGGTGATGAATCCGGATTCACCGCCGAACTTTCCGATACGGCATCCTCCGGGGAACTGTGCCTGAACATCATCGAACTTCTCTTCAGGGCATCTGACATAATACTTAAACTCAAGATCATCTGCGGGTGTAGCCTTGACAGGTGTCTCATCCCATCCCTGATACATGGTGGATGAACCCTTTCTCGCCGCATCTATGACATCGGCCACAACCGCACTGGCAGTCGCAAGCTTTCCTGCGCCCTTGCCGTAGTACATGGTCTCGCCGAGCATGTTGCCGGTTACGTATATTGCATTGAAGACATCACATACGCCTGCCAGGGGATGACCCTTTTTCACAAGGAAAGGTGCTACAAATGCAGCCACTGAATCATCTTCACTCCTGTCAGCAATACCGAGAAGCCTGATGGAGAAACCGGCCTCCTTAGCAAGTGTGATATCCGTGGCGGTGATACCGGTGATACCCGTAGTCTTCACTGCATCGGAATCGGTAAAATGTCCCGACATGATGTCGGAAAGGATCGATATCTTTCTTGCCGTATCGTGGCCTTCTATGTCAGCGGTAGGATCCTTCTCGGCATATCCGAGTTCCTGGGCTTTCCTGAGCGTCTCATCGAAATCAGCTCCATCCTCCTCCATCCTGGTGAGGATAAAGTTGGTGGTTCCGTTAAGGATACCTGCGATCTTAGTGATCCTCTCCGCGGTGAGAGCAGTGGTAAGGGTCCTGAGAACAGGGATTCCGCCTCCCACACTTGCTTCGAAGAGATATGCACAGCCGTTTTCCCTGGCGATGCGCATAAGCTCTGCACCATGCTTTGCTACGAGCTCCTTATTGGAACTGCATACGCTCTTGCCCTTTTCGAGAGCCATTTTCGTGAACTTGTAAGCAGCTCCCACTCCTCCCATGGTCTCACAGCAGATGGACACTTCATCATCGTTGATGATCGTCTCTACATCGTGGACAAGCTTGGATTCATAAGGATCTCCCGGAAATTCACGAAGATCGAGGATATACTTTACGCTTACCTTGTCACCTGAGTTGGCGGAGACATAAGAGTTATTGCGCTCTATGACCTCCACGACTCCGCTTCCTACGGTTCCATAACCAAATACAGCAACATGTACCATTTCATTCTCCAGTCAATTCATCAATCCCGCCGGAGGCTGCCATGGGAAAGAGCAGCTGCCTCCGCACGGGACTGTTTATTTCTATGGGGCAGGTTCAAAACTCCTCACATGAGGGGATACTTGGCGGTGAGAGCCATGACGATAGCCTTAGCCTTCTCTACGCCTGCTTCCTTCTCCTTGACTATCAGGCTGATAGCCTCTGCGAGCTGATCCATATCCTCAGTGTTGAGGCCTCTTGAGGTAACAGCGGGAGTTCCGAGTCTGATACCGCTTGTAACATTAGCCTTCTGGGGATCGTTGGGAATAGTGTTCTTGTTGGCGGTGATATGTGCCTCATCAAGAAGTGCCTCGATTTCCTTACCTGTCTCGTTAAAGGGAGTGAGGTCAAGGAGCATGAGGTGATTGTCGGTGCCGCCTGATACGATCTTAAGTCCTCTTGAGATAAGTCCCTTTGCAAGAGCCTGTGCGTTGTCGTAGATGTTCTGCTGATATACCTTGAATGAAGGATCGAGAGCCTCCTTGAAGCATACAGCCTTTGCAGCGATGACATGCATGAGAGGTCCGCCCTGGATTCCGGGGAACACTGCCTTGTTAAGCTTGTGCTCCTTGGCAAATTCAGCACTTGAAAGGATCATTCCTCCTCTGGGTCCGCGAAGGGTCTTGTGAGTGGTTGTGGTAACTACATGCGCATAAGGGATGGGGCTGGGATGAAGTCCTGCAGCTACAAGTCCTGCGATGTGTGCCATATCAACCATGAGATATGCGCCGACCTCGTCAGCGATCTCTCTGAAACGCTTGAAATCGATGGTTCTTGCATATGCGGAAGCACCTGCGATGATCATCTTGGGCTTGCACTCTTTTGCAATCTCCTCAAGCTTGTCATAATCGATGAAGCCGTCGTCGTTAACGCCGTAAGGAACAACGTTGAAGTAGGTTCCGGAAATATTGACCGGTGAACCATGGGTAAGATGTCCGCCGTGATCGAGGTTCATGCCCATAATGGTATCGCCGGGCTGAAGGAGTGCGAACTGAACAGCAAGGTTAGCCTGTGCACCTGAGTGAGGCTGAACATTGGCATATGTGCATCCGTAGAGTTCCATTGCACGGTTTCTTGCAAGCTCCTCTACGACGTCCACGCACTGGCATCCGCCGTAATAACGCTTTCCGGGATATCCTTCAGCGTACTTATTGGTAAGGGGGCTTCCCATAGCTGCCATAACAGCCTTGCTTACCCAGTTCTCTGAAGCGATAAGCTCAAGATGGGAATTCTGTCTCTCCTGCTCGTCTACTATGGCCTGAGCAACTTCGGGGTCTACTGACTTTACTTCATCAAGCGAATACATTACAAAAACCTCCTGAAAAATATAAACATTTTATATCACGCCATTTATTTGAAGGCACAATCATTATTATTTTACTATCAAACGGCTATTTCATCAAGTAAAACACCTGCTGATCACAGTTTGCTCGACGCCGGCCCATGGCAGCCCTGTCATACGGTTCCTGCGACGTTTCCGATATTCGACTCATCATAGTATGTAAGGGCATACATCAGCCTTTCGCTGACCAGCTGTCTGCCCTCTTCATTAAGATGTCTTCCGTCGGACAGATACCCGGATCCGTCGGGGAAATTGATCCCGGTGTAATAGTTATCCAGGAAGGTGATGTCAAAGTCATTGACACACATCCTGTACAATCCAAGGACATAATCCGAAAGGTCCGCTCCCTCCGAATTGGGATGATCCTCGCAGGCCTCCGGTTTTCCGTCTTTTCCGCTGATATACATATACGGCGCGCTCATTATGATGAACCTGGCTTTCGGTGCATACATCCTGAGCATCTCAACCGTTGATGAGAAGGCTCCCAGATATGTGGAATAGGGATCCGAATACCTTGCTTCATCAAGTCCTGTGGGGGTTCCCTTGAGATAATCCTCTCCGTCGTAGAAGATAACGATCACATCCACAGACGATATATCCAGCTCACCGAGAAGAGACAGTATCTCCCTGCCCTCCTCCGGAAAAGAATTCCCCAGTGCCGTCTCAGCCATCTCAAGATCAGTGGTGTAATCCTTGCCGCCGCAGGCTACGCATGCCAGATAGTAAGGCGAGAAGATGTTCATCGGGTTTACGGAAAAATCAAAGCATGGCTCAGTCATTCCAATGTATGAACCGGACACTGCACAGTTGATCACACTTGCACCTGAAAGTTTCCCAAGCATCGTCCCGAGACCTTTTTCATCACCCCGGTCTGCCGCAAAGGGATCGTTGCCAAGGATAAGGATGGTCTCTTCATTCTGCCTAATGAGATTATATTCCTCATCCGTCAGGGGCATTATATGATCATGACATTCGTAGTCCGCGATCCCTTCCCCGGTTCCCGGTATCGCTGCAGGGTCCACAACCCTGACCCAGCCCTTTATCCTGAGGAAAACGGCCAGTCCGAGAAAGAGTATCAGCGCTATGAAAATGATGTGGAATACATTAAACTTTTTCATGAAAACGGATCCGGACTGTTACCAGCACAGAACTTCATTACCCTCTTCCGTGATAAGGACCATGATCTCCCATTGTGCGGAGGGCTTTCCGTCCTTTGTGGAGACCTCCCATCCGTTGTCCTTATCGGTGACTATATCTTCCTTTCCCATATTGACCATGGGTTCGATGGTAAAGATCATTCCGGGAACAAGGAGCATCTCGGTGCCCTTTCTGGAATGATAGCCCACCCAGGGATCTTCATGGAATTCAAGTCCGACTCCGTGCCCGCCGATCTCCCTTACCACGGTATAACCGTTATCGTAGCAGTAATCGTGTACAGCCTGTCCCACATCGCCCAGGAATCCCCAGGGCTTGCAGTACTTGAGTCCTTCATAGCAGGCTTCCCTTGTGATCTTAACAAGGCGCTGCTTTTCCTCGGATACTTCACCGATACAGAACATTCTGGATGAATCGGAAAAGAATCCGTTCAGGATGGTGGAACAGTCAACGTTTACGATATCCCCGCTCTTAAGGATCACCTTATCCGAGGGAAAACCGTGGCAGACCTGTTCATTAACGGATGTACATACAGAATAGGGATACCCCTCATAGTTAAGGGGTGCAGGTATGCCGCCTGCCTCCACGCTCATATCGTAAACTATCTTATCGATCTCCGAGGTGGCCATCCCCTCATGGATCTCCTTCTCAATCCTGTCCAGGATCGCGATATTAACGGCACAGGACTCCTTTATCTTCGCAACCTGTTCGGGGGTCTTGAGAATGCTGTGGTCGGGGGTGATCTTGCCCATAAGGGAATACTTCTTAAGCTTATCGTCAAATGCCGCATGGCAGGCCTTGTACTTCCTGCCGCTTCCGCACCAGCATGCGTCGTTCCTGCCGAGGTGCCTTACCACATCTTCCGAATGCTTTGCCATTTCAGGGCATAAGGTTTCTAAATGTTCTCTGTTAGTCATAGCTATCTCCTTCAAAAACTATGTCATTATAACATAATTCGGACGGTAAATTCCTAAAATATAAAACAGGGCAGGCCATGTAAAGCAAGAGTTAAGAGAAAAGGCGGAGATCCTTGAGATGTCTGCCGCACCGGAGCCTGCCAGTATTCCGTGTCACATCTTGAAAAAAGGATACAGATTTCATATAGTATTATTACCTGTAAACAATGCATTGATATCTTTATATGAGGTCAGGCTTATGTATTACGGAACGATCAAAAAATCAGATGTTGCAGACGGCCCCGGCGTAAGGGTTTCACTTTTTGTAAGCGGATGCCGCCACAGATGCGAGGGATGCTTCAATCCCGCAACCTGGGATTTTAAATACGGCAATGTCTATACCGCCGAAGTGGAAGCAGAGCTGCTTGAAGCCGTAGCTCCACCATACATCGCAGGCTTCACCTTCTTAGGAGGCGAACCCCTCGAGCCCGAAAACAGACCCTTCGTCTTCTCCCTTGCAAGGAAACTCCGGGAGAAATATCCCGAGAAGACGATATGGCTCTACAGCGGATATACCTTCGAGACCGACATACTGAAGTGGGGCGAGACCGATGAGATGGTCATGAATCTTCTCTCCCTCATCGACGTGCTGGTAGACGGAGAATTCCACATAAAGGAAAAGAGCCTCATGCTCAAATTCCGCGGAAGCTCCAACCAGAGACTTATAGATGTTCAGAGATCGCTTGCAGAGGGTAAGACCGTGCTCTGCGATGAAGATAACCTGAGATAAGAAGAGGCAGCCTGACGGCTGCCTCTTTTTTACATTGAAAGCATGTGATCGGGGACTGTTCCCCGGTTCACCTCAGAACAGACCGAAGCGGTTAAGCTTATCAAGCGCGGACTGTATATCGTCCATGGTCTGATTGATCTTATCTATATCAAGTCCGTCAAGGGAATGGACAAGCTGATCAAGATCAAGGGATCCGAGAGTCTCGTTGATCTCTTCCAGATCAAGAGAGTCTATGGTATCCTTTATCTCCTTAAGATCAAGTTCATTAAGCTGTTCGGAAAGTGCCTGCCAGTCAACAGAATCGATTGCTTCGGCAGTTGTGTGCATATCCTCTGCAAGCTTCGGAAGATTGATCTTCTTGAGATCCTTAACCAGCGTGATAGTGGTATCTATATCATTCCTGTATTCCTGGAATACTCTCACACCCTGGAGCATAATCACGATAACTCCGAGAAACATTGCCAGCATCAAAATACAGAGGGACTGTGTGACTATAAGGGATCTTCTGAGTTTTCTGATCTCGTCTTCCATATGTATCCTCCTAATTTTATCAGCTAAAACAACACTGACTGCATAACACCGGTCTTCCAAATAACATCAGCATCCCAGGCAGGTTGCACACAACAGCATGCTCATGCAGGAATTGGAACATCTCGAACAGTCCGTATTGATGGTGCCGGTTCCATATCCATAGGAATTCCTTCTGTCATTATACCATCCCGTATATGTTCCCGCACCCTCCTGGGTACTTCTCGTAAAGGGTCCGCCTGACAGATAGTCGTACAGCACCGAATACTCCGAATTGGAAGGTTCCATGGAGGCTGCCGCTCTGGCATGGTACATGGCCTGGGACTTATTCCCCAGCCTTGCATAGCATATTGCGCTGTAGTAATACCATCTGGCGTTTCTCAGTGAAGGATCGATACTATCAAGAATATTTCTCGCTTCTCTCAGATAACCGTTTGCTATGAAATTGGCTGCCGCCTCAAGATGAACAGCCGCATCGCCGGAGTCCGAAGTGGTATTCCTTGTATATCCGCTGTACGAACCGCCTCCCGGCCTGTATCCCTGGTACGATCTTCCCGATGAATACGATGAACCGGATGATGAATATGAAGAACCCGAAGAACTCTGTCTGTATACTCTGGGATCCACCTTGCCGTCTATGATATTCTCATATGCGGTCTGGACTTCCTTGAACTTCTCTTCCGCCTGTTTTTTCTCATACTCGGATTTATCCATATTGGAATCCGGATGATACATGCGGCTGAGTTTTCTGTATGCTTTTTTTATCTCTTCCTCGGATGCTGTCGGAGACACACCGAGTACTCTATAAGGATCCGTCATTTTCTGCCTCCTTACGGTCTTCGGATCCTTCCGAAACGCTGTCTGTCATCATTCCATCTGTTTCTGCCCGGTTCAAAGCCTGTCCGTCACCTGCCGGTTCACCCTCAGTATTCTGTGATCCGGAGCGCTTTGCAGCAACGATATTAAATCTCATCCATATGCCGGAATACAGTATGTTCCTGAGTATATCAACATTCTCGATAAGAGGGAGCTTCTCAAAAGCAATGCACGCTTCCTGTAGCTCTGCGGTTACCATCTGTCTTGCGATACCTTCAAAGTCCGGCCTTGTATATATGTCTGAATAGGGATTGTATCTTTTCTTCTTAAGGTCTGAATAAATATCCTCATACGCATCCATAAAGTAGATGGCACGACCCAGATGATCTCCGAAGGTTCTCAGATACTTCTCCCATTCATCATGTCTGTAGACATAGACCTCGGCCATGCTCCGTCCGAAGATCTCGGCCATCCTCTCAGGCTCGGGCTTTCCGGTGGCCTCGATCTCATCCATGTCCTTCATGGACTTAACGATGACCTCAACCTTGGACTCATATTCCTTTCTGGTCTTTCCGGTCTTATGCTCAAGGATATCTGCGATGATCTTTCTTCCGAGTTTCCTGTCATCGTGCCAGTCATCACGGCATTTATACATCGCCATCAGCACGTTCATATCCGCTGCATAATCCGTCACTGCGTTGGTCCTTATGGCATGCTTTCCGATAGGGTGCATGGCGCATCTTCTTGCGCTCACCACATCAACTTCATCGTACAGATCACTGAGAAGGGCGCACAGAAAGGCTCCGTCATATGAAAGAGTGAACTCTCCCATGATCCCGTATCTCTTCCTGAGTACAGTACAAAGTCCGCAGTAGTACGAATGGTACAGATCGTACTCTTTGAATTTCATCTCAGGCTTATCAACCGTAGTGTATCCAAACATGATAAACTCCTCGTTTTATAAATCCATTTACTAACGAGCGATCTTCACACCGATCATTGTCAAAGTAATCTAACGGCAAAACTACATGACTTGCAAGAACAGATCATGTTACTAAAAAACGGGCCCTTGTGGATCAGGGCCCGTCCTTGCGCCGACTGTTTAATTAGTTCTGAGCAACATCCTTCATGGAGAAGCTGATGCGTCCCATCTTGTCCTTTCCAAGACACTTAACGGTAACAACATCTCCGAGGGTCAGATAATCCTCAACATGCTCAACTCTCTCCTTGGCAATCTTGGAGATGTGAACCATGCCTTCCTTGCCGGGAGCGAACTCAACGAATGCACCGAACTCCTTGATGGAGACAACCTTTCCCTTGAGAACCTGTCCTTCCTCAAACTCGGTGGTAATGATCTTGACCATATCGATGGCCTTGTCCATACCCTCTTTGTCGGTTCCGCAGATGTCAACTCTTCCGCTCTCATCGATATCGATCTTAACGCCGGTTCTGGCAATGATCTCATTGATGGTCTTTCCACGCTGTCCGACAACATCGCCGATCTTCTCGGGATCGATATTGATGGATACGATCTTGGGAGCATACTTGCCAACCTCAGCACGGGGTACAGCGATAGCGGGCTTCATGCAGGTATCCATGATGAAGAGTCTTGCATCACGGCATCTGGAGATAGCACCCTCAACGATGGGTCTGGTAAGTCCGTGGATCTTGATATCCATCTGGATAGCGGTGATTCCCTCGGTGGTACCGGTTACCTTGAAGTCCATGTCTCCGA
This sequence comes from uncultured Lachnospiraceae bacterium, assembly GCA_902761225.1. Classification (GTDB taxonomy): domain Bacteria; phylum Bacillota; class Clostridia; order Lachnospirales; family Lachnospiraceae; genus AC2028. Next base: position 29,266 of record CACWJQ010000014.1, read on the forward strand.
AGAAGTCCTCGAGACCCTGGATGTCGGTAAGAAGTACGAAATCGTCATCAGTCTCACCGGTAACAAGACCGCAGCTGATACCTGCTACCATCTTCTTGATGGGAACACCTGCTGCCATGAGTGACATACAGGATGCGCAGGTAGAAGCCATTGAAGTGGATCCGTTGGACTCGAAGGTCTCGGATACGCATCTGATGGCATAAGGGAACTCCTCGGGGCTGGGAAGAACGGGAAGAAGGGCACGCTCTGCAAGAGCTCCGTGTCCGATCTCACGACGTCCGGGACCGCGGCTGACCTTGGTCTCACCAACCGAATATGCGGGGAAATTATACTGATGGATATATCTCTTCTCTGTTACGTAAGGATCAAGTCCCTCAACCCTCTGAGCCTCGGAAAGAGGAGCAAGGGTACATACATCACAGATCTGGGTCTGTCCTCTGGTGAACATAGCTGATCCGTGAACTCTGGGAATGATATCAACCTCAGCTGCAAGAGGTCTGATCTGGGTGATCTCACGGCCATCGGGACGCTTGTGATCCTTGAGGATCATCTTTCTTACAGTCTTCTTCTCATACTGATATACTGCCTCGCCGAGAACTGCAAGATACTCCTCGTTGTCGGCAAATGCTTCCTTAAGACGCTCGGTGATCTCAGCGATATTGCCCTCTCTGGTCTGCTTGTCATCGGTGAAGACAGCGGTCTCCATCTCAGCGGGAGGAACGATCTCCTTCATCTTCTCGAACATCTCGGCAGGGATAGCACATGAGGTGTACTCGTGCTTCTTCTTGCCAACCTCAGCTACGATGGTATCGATGAAGTTGATGATGGTCTGGTTGACATCGTGAGCCATGTAGATAGCCTCGAGCATGCGTGCCTCGGGGATCTCATTAGCTCCTGCCTCGATCATGATGACCTTCTGCTTTGTTGATGCAACGGTAAGCTTAAGGTCGCCCTTGTCCCATACTTCCTGGGAAGGGTTGACTACGAACTCTCCGTCCTTCATACCTACCTGGGTCATTGCACAGGGGCCGTCGAAGGGGATATCGGAGATGCAGGTAGAGATTGCAGCGCCAAGCATTGCAACAAGCTCAGGTCTGCACTCGGGATCAACACTCATGACCATGCAGTCAAGAGTAACGTCATTGCGGTAATCCTTGGGGAAGAGAGGTCTCATGGGACGGTCGATAACACGGCTGGTAAGGATAGCGTTCTCGCTTGCCTTTCCCTCACGCTTATTGAATCCTCCGGGGAGCTTTCCAACTGCGTAGAACTTCTCTTCATACTCTACAGAAAGAGGGAAGAAATCAATTCCGTCTCTGGGAGCACTTGATGCTGTAGCGGTAGCAAGAACGGTGGTATCACCGTAATGCATGAGCGCACAGCCGTTAGCCTGCTTACCGACTCTGTCGATATCAACGACAAGCTTTCTGCCGGCAAGGTCCATTTCATACTTCTTGTACATAATGCCTCCTTAAATATATTATATATATTCCGGAACAGAAGGCGCCGAAACTACTGAAAAACCCGCGAACCCGGGGACTCACATGCTTTTCAGCAATCTCGGAGCAGCTTTCTGTTCCTTGTTCACATCACCATGGAACCGCAGGATCCATACCTCTGACAGTTCCCTTAAAAACAATATGAGAGGCTGCACTTTCCGTACAACCTCTCGTCAGCTTTAGATTATTTACGAAGTCCGAGCTTCTCGATAAGCGCACGGTATCTGTTGATATCCTTGTCTGCAAGATAATCAAGAAGTCCTCTTCTCTGTCCGATCATCTTGAGCATTCCGCGGCGTGAATGGTTATCCTTGGGATTAGCCTTAAGGTGCTCGGTGAGCTCGTTGATACGAGCGGTGAGTACTGCAACCTGAACCTCAGGTGAACCGGTGTCACCGGGTGTTCTTGCATACTCGTTCATGATAGCTGTCTTTTTTTCCTTACTGATCATTTTGTTTTCCTCCATTTGGATATTATAGTTTCCCGCGCTTTGCCTGTGACATAAGCCCCGGTTGGAGTTTCCAGTGGACTGAGCCACGGTAAGACCGCGCGCAAAATACATAGTACCACTACATCAGCTAAAACACAAGGGAAAGTTTACATAAGCATAATGCCGGATCAGACCCTGTAGCTTTCGATATCCGAAGCAAGCTGTGTCTTAAGCTCATCAAGTGAGCCGAACCTCATCTCGGGCCTGCAGAAATGCTTAAGATATACCTCGGCATCGAGCCCGTAGACATCCCTGTCAAAATCATATATGTAAGTCTCCACTCCCCGGTCCTCATGATCCGAAACAGTGGGTTTTCTGCCTATATTTGTAAGGCCCCTGTACTTTTTACCGTCTATGATCACATCAGATGTGTAGACTCCGTAGGGCGGGAGCATCTTGTCAGGGTCAGGAAGGATATTGATGGTGGGAAATCCAAGCCCTGCTCCGATATGGTTGCCATGCACCACCCTGCCGAATATAAAGTAGGGGATACCCAGAAGTATCTCGGCTTCCTCCATTTTAGCCTGCAGGATCAGTTCCCTGATAAGGGTGGAGCTCACCTCGCACTCTCCGTCAAGGTCTATCTTCAGCTTGTCTATGATCCTTACATCGATATCGTTCTCAGCACCGTACTTCTGAAGAAAAGTGCAGTCTCCCGCACCTTTCCTGCCGAAGGAAAGGTCCCTGCCTGCGGCAATGACCCCGGCTCCTATCCTGCCTACGATGATGTCATCAAGAAAATCGGAGGGCTCAGTATCTGCAGTTTCCCTGTCAAAGGGATACTCTATGAGTATGTCGATCCCCTTTCTTTCGAACAGTATCCTCTTTTCCTTCCTTGTGGTAAGAAGGCTGCTCTCTGCTCCGAAGAAAACGGATGGTGCAGGGTCGAAGGTAAACACACAGGTCCTCATCTCTTCATCGCATGAAGCCGCTGCATCCGACAGTTCCATAAGAAGCTTCTGATGCCCTATATGGACACCGTCAAACTTGCCTATGGCAACTGCAGTCCTGCCGTTTATATAGAATTCTTTTGTATCAGAGATTATATCCATTGATCAGAACATCCTGTAAGGCTTATACATATTCGAAGCACTGTCGTATTCATATACCGCAGCAAAGCTTCCGTCATGATGATATATCCTGAAGCGTTCATGGTCGGAAGGTACAATATCCGTCTCAACATCATCCGAAGAAAGCTTATTGCCGTTTGAGAGTATCTTCTCTGAATCCTGCTTTACCGTCAGCTTTCCAAGACCGGCAAAGACCATGTCAAGCGGCATGAGACAGCCCATAAGCTCATCCTCCCTGCCCTCATCCCGGAGCTTTTGGATCATATCAAGTGAAACGGCATTGGAGGTATTAAAGGGGCCGACAGCGGTTCTCTTAAGGGACTTCATGCATCCGCCGCACTGAAGATCTCTCCCTATGTCATCACAAAGGGATCTGATATATGTTCCCTTGGAGCATAGAACACGTATCTTCACAATGGGCTTTTCAATGGCAAGGACCTCTATGCTGTGAATGGTAACTGTCCGGGCCTGTCTTTCAACCACGCCTCCGCTTCTTGCGATATCGTAAAGGCGTCTTCCGTCCTTCTTAAGCGCAGAGTACATGGGCGGGATCTGTTCTATCACACCCCGGTACTTAAGCACCGCAGCCCTGATGCTGTCTTCATCAAGGTTCATCGCAGCCTCCGGATCACCTCCGTTATCTTCACCCGTAACATCCAGGGTATCCGTTGTCCTTCCCAGAAGGAGCTCCGCTTCATATTCCTTGTCCCAGTCGGTCAGCATCCCGCATACCTTGGTCGCTTTGCCAAGGGCCACCGGAAGGACTCCCGTAGCCATGGGATCGAGAGTGCCGGTATGACCGCATTTTCTCTGGCGGTATACTCCGCGGACTACCGCAACAACATCAAAGGAGGTGTATCCCGCCTCCTTTGAAATATTAAGTATTCCGTTTATTCCCGGGTCAGCCTTCAATCTATGCTCCCTCCGGGCCTGCATTAAGCTGCTTATCGATGTATTTGGAAAGATTGTTCACGCAGTCGTAAACAGTTCCGCTCATGGTGCATCCCGCAGCTCTTGCATGTCCGCCGCCGCCGAAGCGTACGGCTATCTGTGCCACATTGACCTTCTCGGAAGATCTCATTGACACCTTGTATTCCTGATTCTCGGTCTCGTACATAAAGATCGATACATCGACACCGCGGATATTCCTCAGCTGGGAAACGATTCCCTCAAAGTCCTTGCTGGTAACCTGGTAGAAATCCTGGGTCTTCCTGTCGATCCAGCTCACAACACACTTTCCGTCCATGAACCTTACGCTTTCCATAAGGCATCTTCCGAGTATCTGTGTCTGCAGATAGGTCTTCTCATAAAACGCTCTCTGGATGAGTGCTGAGTGGTCAAAACCATACTCCATCAGCTCGGCAGCTCTTCTCATGGTCTCCGGAGAGGTGCATGAATACTGGAATACTCCGGTATCCGTTACCATTCCGGTAAAGATGCAGATGGCTATTTCTCTATCAACATATTTTTTGTCAAAAAGTGTGTAGAGCAGTTCACAGGTGGAACTTATATCGGGCTCTATGGCATTCACATCGCCCACACCCTCTTTATTGCTCTCATGGTGATCGATATTGATCCTCTTGCCTGCGGCATCAAAATACTTGCCTGCGCTTCCGAGTCTCTCACGGTTACAGTCGAGAGCAAAGTACACATCGTACGATACTCCGTCGGGAAAATCCCTTCTGATCAGTTCATACCCGGCCTCTCCGTCGAAGATGGTCGGTATGGGATTCTCCAGATTAACATCAACCTCCGCCTCAGGAAAGGCATTGAGGAGATATTTTCTCAGCGCAAGACACGATGATATGGCGTCACCGTCCGGTCTCACATGACCGCTGATGCCTATCCTCTTTGCGCCTTCACATTCCCTGATGATATCAAGCATTTGGTAATTCCTCTTATTCTCCGTCAGATACATCCTCATCAGTATCGACATGTCTGGCCTCATCCTCGGCCACGATCTCATCGATCTTATGGATCATATCGACACCGTACTCCGTTGATGAATCGGAGATAAATGTAAGTTCGGGAGTATTGCGCAGGTTCATCCTGTGAGCAAGCTCATGTCTGATGAAGCCTGCAGCGGACTCAAGTCCCCTGATGGTATTGTCCCTGTCCTCTTCAGATCCGAGGACCGAGATCCATACCTTACAGGTCTTGAGATCAGGAGCAACGTACACTTCGATCACACTTGCCCAGGGACTTACCCTCGGATCCTTGACATCCCGGATTATCGAGGACAGTTCCTTCTGAACTTCCGAATTAAGTCTGATATTTTTTATACTGTTCTTTCTCACGTTCTGGGAACCTCTACCATTACATATGCTTCAACACGGTCAAGCTCCTGGATGGAATCGAATCCGTCAAATACGAGTCCGCATTCGAAGCCTTCCTTAACTTCCTTGGCATCGTCCTTAAATCTCTTGAGGGATGAAAGAACTCCTTCGTAAACCTGTTCCTCGCCTCTTGTGATACGCACCTTGCAGCCTCTCTGCATGACACCGTCGAGCACGTAGGAACCTGCGATATTACCGATGGCAGATGCCTTGAAGATCTGTCTGATCTCGGCATGTCCGATGATCTTCTCCTCGAATACGGGATCGAGAAGTCCCTTCATCGCACGCTCGATATCTTCGATTGCCTTGTAGATGACATCATAGCATCTTACATCAACGTTCTCCTGCTCAGCCTTCTCTGCTGCCTGGGTATCGGGCTTGACATTGAAGCCGATGATGATCGCATTGGATGCACCGGCAAGGTTGACATCGGATTCGTTGATGGCACCTACGCCGCCATGGATAACCTTGACAACAACCTCGTCTCCGGAGAGCTTGAGCAGTGATTCCTTGAGTGCCTCAACAGAACCCTGTACGTCTGCCTTGATGATAAGGTCGAGTTCCTTGAGGTTCTCCTCCTTGATCTTGGAGAAGAGATCCTCGAGGCTCATACGGCCCTGAGTCTCCGCAAGCTTCTGCTTCTTGTTCTCTGCAGTATAGGTATCCGCATAGGACTTGGCTTCCTTATCGGATTCATGTGCAAGGAATACTTCGCCTGCTTCAGGAACGGAGTTAAGTCCGAGTATCTCGACGGGAGTGGAAGGTCCGCATGTCTTAACATTCTCACCCTTGTCATCTATCATCGCACGTACTTTGCCGTGTGCAGCACCTGCCGATACAAAGTCACCGACACGTAAAGTTCCCTTCTGAACAAGGATGGTGGCAACAGGACCTCTGCCTTTGTCGAGCTTGGCCTCGATGACGACACCTCTTGCCTTTCTGTTGGGATTAGCCTTAAGTTCGAGCACATCAGCAGTAAGAAGGATCATATCAAGGAGATTATCAAGTCCCTCTCCTGTCTTGGCTGAAACGGGAGCAAATACAGTGGATCCTCCCCAGTCCTCAGATATGAGTTCATACTCTGAGAGTTCCTGCTTTACTCTGTCTATATTGGCTGAAGGCTTATCGATCTTGTTGACTGCAACGATGATCTCTACGCCTGCTGCCTTGGCATGATTGATAGCTTCAACGGTCTGGGGCATGACGCCGTCATCGGCAGCAACAACCAGGATCGCGATATCGGTGGAATTAGCTCCACGCATACGCATTGCAGTGAATGCTTCGTGTCCGGGGGTATCAAGGAAAGTGATGGACTTGCCCTTGACATCAACGGTATACGCACCGATAGCCTGAGTGATACCGCCTGCCTCCTTGGAGGTAACGTGTGTCTCTCTGATGGCATCAAGGAGTGAAGTCTTACCGTGATCTACATGTCCCATTACGCAGACAACGGGAGGTCTCTCAACAAGCTTGCCCTCATCCTCTTCATCCTCTTTGAGAAGCTCTTCAATAACGTTGACCTTAACCTCATGCTCGCAGAGTATCTCGTACTCCATTGCGATATTCTCGGCATCCTCGTATGAGATCTCCTGGTTAACGGTAACGATCTTGCCTGTAAGGAAGAGCTTCTTGATGATATCGGAAGCCTTCATCTTCATCTTGGCTGCAAGATCACCGATGGTTATGGAATCGGGAAGGGTGATCACCTTGATCTGTTCTTCCACTACTTCCTCCACCTTCTTCTCGGGCTTGATGAAACGCCCTGCCTTCTTGCCGGAGGACATCTCCTCCTCGTTATACTTTATATCCTTGTGTCTGTTGTTCTTTTCTTCGTTCCTGCGCCTTGCGTCGCGGCCCCCTTTATTGCTCGTAGGGCCGTCTGAGGTAAAGATCTTGCCTCCGCCAGCACCTTTACCGCCTCCGAATCCAGCTCCCGGTCTCGCATTTGGTCTCTGATTTCCAGGCCCACCAGCAAAGCCCCTGCCAGGAGCTCCAGCAAAAGAGCCGCCCTTTTGAGGGTTTTGCGTCCCCTGGAAAGAGTTCGTACGGCCTTGCCCATTTTGCCTGTAGGACGGGTTTTGTGAACCCGCTTTGTCATTTGTCTGCGCGCCTTGGCCATATCCGTTTCCTCCGCGGTATCCACCCTTAGAACGCTGTCCGGGTCTGTCGTTGATGCTTATGGAATGACTTCTGCCTCCATTATCCCTGCCATCCCTGCCGGGCTGAGGTCTGCTCTGCTGTCCGGCATTGCGTGAATTCTGGGCTGCAGCATTTTGTGCAGGTGCATTTGAAACAGGTCTGTCATTATTCTTAACCTGCTGCGTCTCTGCTTCGGGAGCAGGCTTAGCGGCAGGTGCATTGTTGACAGGTGAAGCGGGTGCAGCAGGAGCCGGTGTATTTTCAGGCTTCGGCTTTCTCGCATTCTGAATGCTCTTGGGATCCTGTACCATATTGATGGTAGGGGTATCCGAAGGAGCGGTAAGAGGCTTGATGATCCTTCTTGCCTCGGGTCTTCCGGACTGAACTGCGTTACCGGGCCTTGAAGGCTTAGCCTGATTGTGTGTACCGGGCTGAACGGAGGGTCTTACATTGGAGCCTCCGGTATAAGCCCTGGGAGGCTGTGATGAGCCCTGTCCCTGTGCTTTGCCCTGGTTGTTATTAACGATTATGATCTTCTTTCTCTGCTGCGCAGGAGCCGCACCCTGACCTGATGCAGGTGCTGCAGAGGGAGCCTGTACAGGTCTTGCTGCTTCTGCTGCGGACTTTTCGGAATGCTCTTTGCCGGCATTTGAAACCGGTGCAGCTTCTTTGCTTTCTGCAGGAGCAGGCTTAGGCGCAGGTGCTTCGCTCTTTCCCGCACCGAATCTGGCTCTGAGCTTATTCGCCTCTTCATCCGAAACAGAGCTTGAATGTGACTTTACATCCATGCCCATTTCGATAGCAGCATTAACAACCTCATTACTCTTCAAGCCCAATTCTTTTGCAATTTCATGTAGTCTGGTTTTTGCCATTAATTAAAAATCCTCCTCAAAAAGCTCAGGTGCCGCCTTCTTCATAGCGCGACACAAACCTTCATCCTTTACCGCCAGAGCACTTCGCAGATTCTTTCCCACAGCCCTGCCGAGAGACTCTCTGTCCGAATATACCGCAAATGGTACTTCGTAATATTTACATTTGTCCGTATACATCTTCCGTGAACCTTCCGATGCATCACCGGCTATGATGACGCACACTGCTGTACCGTCTCTGATACTTTCGAGAACCTGTGTCTCACCGCCGGCTATCTTTCCTGCCTTCTGGGCAAGCCCCAGAAGCGATAAAATCCTGTCTCCCGTAATGACTCCTTTACTGTTTGTGTCCTACTATGAACTCTGTTACTTTTCCTATGGTCTCTTCCGAAACCGCAGTCTTAAATGCCCTGTCCAGTCCCCGTCTCTTAAGAGCCTTCTCCAGGCAGCTTTCGGACACGCATATGTATGCTCCGCGGCCGTTTGCACGGCCGGTCTCATCAGGGACTATCTCTCCCTGTGTATTACGCACGATACGGAGCATGGTCTTCTTGTCATGCACCTCTCCGCATCCCACACATGTTCTGGACACTTCTGACTTCATTATTACTGCTCTTCCTCTGAAGGCGCTTCGCTGTAGCCTTCCTCATAGTTCTCATCATATGCTTCATCGGCTTCATCTGAATACTCGTAATCCTCATAACGGAATCCGGGAGCATCCTTAGCCTGTGATTCTGACTTGATATCGATCTTGTATCCGGTGAGTCTTGCCGCAAGTCTTGCGTTCTGTCCTTCCTTGCCGATCGCAAGAGAAAGCTGGTCATCGGGAACGACTACCTTAGCGGTCTTCTCATAAGGATCTGCAAATACCGCAAGAACGGATGCGGGTGAAAGTGCATTCTGAACAAGGTTTCCGGGGTTGTCATCCCAGCATACGATATCGATCTTCTCATCGTTGAGCTCGCTTACGACTGCATTTACTCTGTCTCCGTTCATGCCTACGCATGCGCCGACAGGATCCACATCGGGATTGTTGCTCCATACGGCGATCTTGGAACGGCTTCCGGGCTCACGTGCGATGCTTCTGATCTCAACGATACCGTCAGCGATCTCGGTGACTTCATTCTCGAATAGACATCTTACAAGCTCCGGATGAGTGCGGCTTACGCTGATACGGGGGCCCTTGGGAGTGGACTTAACATCAAGAACATACACCTTAAGTCTGTCTCCGTTACTGTATTTCTCGCCGGGGATCATCTCGGACTCTGCAAGTATTCCGTCTGCCTTGCCGAGGTTGAGGCTTGCATTGCCTCCCACATAGTGATTAAAGGTTCCGGTAACAACATTCTTTCTTCTTCCGGAGAACTGATCGAATACTGCATGTCTCTCCTCTTCACGGATCTTCTGAAGGATCACGTTCTTGGCGCTCATTGCAGCGATACGAGTAAGATCATCGGACTTTATATCAACCTGTACAACGTCTCCAACCTGTGCATCGGGAGCGATAGCCCTTGCATCTTCGGGGGAGATATCCTCAAGAGGGTCCATAACATCATCCGCAGTCTCGACAACAGTCTTCTCTGCGTAGATACGATAATCACCGGTGTCGCGATTGATCTCGGCACGGATGTTTTTGATGTTCTCATTTCTGCCGTACAGGTTTCTGCAGCCTGCAACGAGTGCATTTTCAATAGCTTCGAAAATGGACTCTCTGTCAATGCCTTTTTCCTTTGCAAGCAGATCAAGACTCTCAATAAGTTCGCTGTTCATTTTGTTTTTTCCCTTTTCCTTTCTGTATTAAAGATCAAAAGTAAGTTTTATGACTGATATGTCGCTTCTGTTCCAGACAGCATCAAGCTCTGTTTCAGGATCCGTGATGGTCACGGTGTCCTTATCGAATGCCTTGAGGATCCCAACTGTCTGTTTGCCCTTTACAGGCTTTTCTTCGGTTCCGCCGATGACCTGAGGTTTGTAGAACGAGATCTCCACCTCTTCTCCTACGGACTGACTTAAATGCCTGTCCTTGGAGAGTGTTCTTCCAAGTCCCGGACTCGATACCTCCAGTATGTACTGTTCCTCGATCAGTCCGGATTCATCCAGCTTAGCTTCGAAAGCACGGCTTACTGCTTCACAGTCGTCTATCGTAACTCCGCCTTCCTTGTCAATATATGCCCTGAGATACTTCTCACCGTTTTCAGTGACATATTCCACATCGTAGACCGTCACTCCATACTCTTCGGTAACAGGTATCAGCAGCTTCTCGGCCTTAGCGGCCAAAACATCGGCTTTGCCCATTATTATCCCTCATGTAAATGTGTAAAAAGAGTTCCTAACAAACACATAAGAGTGGCCGGTGGCCACTCTTACGATCAACTACATAGGTTAATGTATACCACATATAGTGTAATGTCAAGAAAAATCCCTGCCATTTATTACACATAAGGCCCTGTCAGATCTTCTTCTCAAGTTCACTGACAAGCTTTTCGATACATCCGTCCCTGAAGGGACTCTCCAGCCCGACACTTTCAAGCATCGGCTCATAGAATCTGGTAGCTGACAGCCTGCAGAGCTTCAGGTAATCCTCAAAAGCACCTCTGAAATCCTTATCCATCCTCACCTTGAACTGCATTGCACAGATGCTGGCAAGGACATAATCTATGTAATAGAAGGGACTCTGGAAGATATGTCCCTGTCTCTGCCAGTATCCGCCCTCTCCGAAGAAAGGATCGTTATCATAGTCCATATGAGGTCTGTAGACCTTCTCAAGTTCCCTCCAGACATTCTTCCTTTCAAGCGGAGTCATGCCGGGGTTATCGTAAATGATATGCTGGAATTCATCAACCATGCAGCCGTAGGGAACAAAGATGATGGAATCCTCGAGATGCATTGTATAGTAGTCGTCCTTCCTGTCTCCGAAGAACTTCTCCATCCATCCGTATGTAAAATACTCCATGGACATGGAATGGATCTCAGCCGTCTCCATGGTTATCTCATTGTGCTCGGGGATGGGATCGTTCCTTGTGATAAATCCCTGGAAAGCGTGACCGCACTCGTGGGTTATGACATCCACATCTCCGCTGGTGCCGTTGAAGTTGGCGAAGATGAAGGGAGCCTTATACTCAGGCATAAATGTCATATATCCGCCCTGGCGCTTGGTCTTGCGTCCCAGAACATCGAAGAGATCGTACTGTCTCATAAAGTCTATGAATTCAGCGGTCTCAGGCGAAAGCTCGCGGTACATTTCCTGACCTGCCGCAAGTATCTCTTCAGGAGTTCCTATGGGCTTGGGATTGCCGTTGGTGAAGTAGACACCATTGTCATAATATTTCAGACTGTCTACGCCGATGCGGCTGCGTCTCTTTTCATGTATCTTCGTTGCAAGGGGAACAAAGGCTTCCTTGACCTGTCTGCGGAAGTTCTCAACCTGCTCCCTTCCGTAGCTGTTCCTGTTCATGCGCATGTAGGCAAGGGGGATGTAATTGTCATATCCCATCTCCTTCGCCTGGGCAGTACGGTTTGCCACCATCTTATCGTAGATATCGTCGATATCTCCCGTGACGGTAAGGAAGTAATCGCTGATGGCCTTCCATGCACGCTTTCTGACATCCCTGTCAGAAGATGTGGTGAACTTTGTCATAAGGCTTAAGTTGTACTCTTCTCCGTCAAAGGGAATCTTAGCGGTTGCGATGAGCTTGGTATATCTGCTTGAAAGCTCATTCTCTTCCTGGGCAAGTGAGACTATCTTCTCATCAAATGCCTTGATGGCAAGTTCCATGCTCTTAAAAGCCACGGGTCCCAGCTTTTCTTCAAACTGCGCCCTGAAGGGTGTCTTAAACAGCACCTTGTTATATTCTGTTGTACAGCTCATAAGAAGGGGCTCTACGCTGTCATAGTAATCATTTTCCCTGTCATAGAACTCATCTGTGGTATCTATGTCATGGCGTATGTGGGCGATGACGATCTGGGTCATGGCATGCTCGGAAAGCTTTGTCACTTTCTCATGCACGCTCCACGCCTCTTCGAAGCTTGCTGCCTTTGCAAGAGCTTCGGTAAGTTCCCTGTATTCCTTTATGACACCGTCTCCATCAACGCGTTCATAGGGAAGATCCTTGAATTTCTGCATATCTTTTTTCCTTTTTATTTTCTGATATTTCATCCTGTAGTTAAAAGGATGAGTTACATTTTAAGAAAAATACGGTGAACGGAAATGATCATCCGTTCACCGGTATATCATTATTTTTTCTTACCCTTCGGTTTTCCGTTATCTTTTTTTGACGGATCGTCTGCGGGCTTTTCTTTTGCAGACTCTTTGCCTGCGGTCTCTTTCTCTATTGCAATCTCTTTGTCCGGTGTCTTGTCTGCAGGCTTTTCCTCAGTCTTTGCAGTATCTGCGGAAGTAGCGGTCTTGTCCAGATCAGGATCGTAGAGATGGCATGCACAGAAATGTCCGGGCTCCACCTCTCTCATCTCAGGGGATACGGTCTTGCATATCTCCATGCACTTCTCGCATCTTGTATGGAACTTGCATCCGGATGGAGGATTTGCAGGCGAAGGAATGCTTCCCTGAAGGACTATACGGTTCATCTTGTAATCGGGATCCGGTACAGGAATCGCAGAAAACAGTGCCATGGTATAAGGGTGAAGAGGCTTTGAATAGATCTTCTCCGTCTCCGAATACTCTACCATGTTGCCAAGGTACATAACTCCCACGGTATCAGATATATGCTCTACCACCGACAGGTCGTGAGAGATGAACAGATATGTCAGTCCGAACTGCTTCTGAAGATCCCTGAGCAGATTGATGATCTGTGCCTGGATTGAGACATCGAGAGCCGAAACGGGCTCATCACAGAGTATGAACTCGGGATTGAGGGCAAGGGCTCTTGCGATACAGATCCTCTGACGCTGTCCGCCGGAGAACTCGTGAGGATAACGGTTCTTGTGCCACTCCTGAAGTCCGCATGCCTCCATTACCCTGGTGATATAATCATCGATCTCTTCCTTCGGTACAATGTTATGTTCCCTGACTGCCTCTCCTATGATTTCCCCGATGGGAAGTCTGGGTGAAAGACTTGAATAGGGATCCTGGAAGATTATCTGTATCCTGGGACGAAGCTTTCTCAGCTCTTCCTTGGACAGCTTGAAGATATCCTGTCCGTCAAAGATAACTTCACCCTCAGTCTTTTCCTGAAGTCTCAATATGGTCCTTCCGGTGGTGGATTTTCCGCATCCCGACTCTCCAACAAGGCCCATTGTGGTACCTCTTTTTATGGAGAAGGACACGCCGTCAACAGCCTTGACATTACCGACAGTCATCTTAAAGAAGCTGGATTTGATGGGGAAGTACTTCTTCAGATTTCTGACCACAAGAAGGTTTTCGCTATCGTTTTCAGCACCGGCGATAACGCCCTGTTCTTTTACCTCACTCATTTTACAAGCTCCTCTACGTTAACAGTCTCAGGATATCCGAGAACCGATCCTTCATCATAGAATCTGTAGCATGATACAAAGTGTGTATCGGATATCTTGATCTCAGGGGGATAGTCACCTCCGACCTTGTCCACCTTGGCCTTGCATCTGTCGCACTGCATCTCGCAGCGGTCACGGAAATAGCAATAGTCCGGCATGTTTACGGGATTGGGTACGCTTCCCTCGATATTGTAAAGAGAATCAACCTTCTTGCCCACGACAGGCTTGGACTTCATAAGTCCTATGGTATAAGGATGAGCAGGATGATGGAAAATATCATCGGCGGTACCCTTTTCTATAACTCTTCCCGCATACATCACCACCACGTAGTCAGCCATGCTTGCAACAACTCCCAGGTCGTGGGTTATGAGCATGATCGACGAATTGATCTTGTCCTTGAGTGCAGACAGAAGATCGAGGATCTGCGCCTGGATGGTAACATCGAGTGCAGTGGTGGGCTCGTCTGCGATTATGAGTTCTGGGCTGCAGGCAAGAGCGATGGCAATCATGACACGCTGTCTCATTCCTCCCGAAAGCTCATGAGGATACATCTCATATACACCCTCTTTGTTGGCGATGCCTACCATCTCCAGCATCTCGAGTGTACGGTTCTTGATCTCTTCCTTGCTCATCTCGGGATGATGCAGCTCGAGAACCTCATTGACCTGCATACCGATCTTGAATACTGGGTTAAGACTGGTCATGGGCTCCTGGAAGATCATGGACACCTTGTTGCCACGGATCTCCTGCATCTTGGATGTAGGTGTATTGACGATATTGTATGCGGTTCCGTCCCCGAGATTGAATCTTATCTCGCCGCCCACGGTCTGTCCGCTGGGGCGCTGGAGGAGCTGCATAAGGGAAAGGCTTGTAACGCTCTTTCCACATCCGGATTCTCCTACCACTCCTACAGTGGAGCACTTGGGAATGTTGAAGGAGATACCATCGACAGCCTTGACCACACCCACGTCACTGAAGAAATAGGTGCAGACATTATCGAACTCGACGACATTCTTGTCATCCTTCATATGGGTCATATAAAGCGAAGGATCCTTCTTGGCATTAGCTCTGTCAGCTTCAAGCTTTTTGGTCACCTTGCGGTTAAACTTAGTGATCCTTCTTGATTCCTTGCCGGACATGAAAGAAGATTTATTCTCTTTATTATCTTCCTTCTTCTCTTCTTTTATCTCTTTGTTATCAGCCATGATCAACCTCATTAATACAGATATGAATTATTATCTCTTGGACTTAGGATCATATGCATCTCTTAATCCGTCACCCACAAAGTTGAATGCGATTACGGTAAGACATATGAGAAGACCTACAGGGATCCAGATGTGCTGGTAATGTGCCATTGCCGTTGCGGAGGATACCGAGTTGATGATGGTTCCCCAGGTCGCCAGAGGGTGCTTGACTCCCAGGCCGAGGAAACTTAAGGTCGACTCGGTAAGAATGACCGAACCCATACCCATGGTGGCAATGACGATCAGCTGCGGCATGACATTGGGGATAAGGTGACGGAAGATCCTGTCCTTGACCCTGATGCCTGTAGCCTCTGCAGCTACCATAAACTCCTGCTCTCGCAGTGAGAGGATCTGTCCTCTTACCATTCTGGCCACTCCTGCCCATCCCAGTATTCCGAGGGTTGCCATCATTATCATCAGTCTTATGTAGGTATCCATTCTGAGTGAATCCATCATTGCACCGAGTATGATCATGATGGGAAGTGAAGGCAGGCAATAGAATATATCTACCATTCTCATGATGAGGTTATCGACCCAGCCTCCGTAATATCCGGCGAGACCGCCCATGATAACTCCAAGGATTATCTCCAGGAATACGACCACGAATCCGACCATCAGGGAGATCCTTCCGCCGTACATGACTCTGGCAAGAACATCGAAGCCGTCACCGTCGGTACCGAGGATATGCTCCTTCGAAGCAGGTGAGAACATATCGATCAGATAGATGATCTGATCACAGTTGATCACATACTCTCCGGTATCTCTTCTCGTGATAACGAGTTCAGCCTCGGAGTACTTGAGATTGCCCTCCTCATCGTATGTGTACAGACCGCTCTCATCCTGAAGAGGGATGTTATATACAAGTGTCTCGGACTTGGCGCCTGTTTCAGCCATTGTAAGGACCAGCTCTTCGATCTCCTTCTTCAGATCGTATTCAATGCTGTCCTCACCGGTATAACGCCTTACGGAAAACTGTGACAGCTCTGCGATCTCGCCGCCATTCTCATCCTTGAGGATCATAAGGCCTTCAGACTCGGCGACAACGTAGCTGTTTCCGTCAACCTTAAAGGATGTTCCGTCCATGATATGGGTAAGTGTATTGGCCTTAAGTTCATCCGAGATCTTCACATCGGAGGAAATGGCGTTGAAGGTAAGTCTGGTGAATACCATTGCAGCCTTTTCTCCGGATACAAAATACGCATCATATCCGTTAGTGCTCTCCACAAGGAAATATGTCTTACCGCTTACAACAAATGAATAAGCCTTGCTTCCTGCAGCTTTCTCGAAGGCTCCTTCAAATGATGCGGGAAGGTCTGTATCATACATCACAACACCGTTCATCTCGGAATAGATATTGTAGGACTTGGCTACATCCTTCTCGTAGGCATAGGTGACACCTTCGAATGTGAACTCTCCTCCGGCGCGGTTAAAATCAGCCTTAAGGGCTTCGAGAAGACCATCGATCTTCTGACCGTTAAATGTGATGGTGTCATCGATCATGTCATATGTGCCCACAAGTGCGCTTCCGGATCCTACCGATGCAACCTTCCTGGTGGCGACTGAAGAAAGATTGAATACATCATCATTTATCCTGTTCAGAAGAAATGCATCATCATCTGCCACAAGGAGAGCTCCGTCACCGTCTGCGGCGATCAGCTTCTTGGCCATACTGTTTATAGAAGTGGTAACAGTCCTGGGAACAGTGATATCCGAAGACAGCTTATAACCTGTATAGGAGGTGATCTCCTTGGCAAGTGCATAGTTGACATTCTGGGTATCGTACTTATAGAAGATCTCCTTCTGTCCGTAGGGATAGAACAGCGGACCGAGGAAAGAGAATACGAACATAAGTATAAGGAGACCGCTTCCGAATACGGCAAGACGGTTTCTCATGAATCTCTTGAAGACCTGTCTTCCGGGAGAAAGTACCTTGACACGGGAGACATCATCAAGTCCAACGCTGCCGGTCTTCTCAGTTTTACCGGCTTTCTGTTTCAGTATTTCATTCAGATTATATGAAGCCATAATTCCTTGATTCCTTTTCAAATAATATCAGCTCAGACGGACTCTTGGGTCTACCGCTGCATACAGCAGATCGGAGATCAGGTTGCCGAGAAGTGTCAGGACTGAGATAAATGCAAGATAGAACATGATGAACGGGATATCCGCCTGTGTCATGGAATTGTAGGAAGCATAGCCGATTCCTCTGATACCGAACAGCGTCTCCGTGATAAGTGCTCCGGAGAAAAGTCCGGGAAGCGAACCGCCGAGCATTGTAACAAGAGGGATAAGAGTATTTCTGAAAGCGTGCTTTCCGATGACCTTCTTCTCGGGAACGCCCTTTGCACGGGCAGTTCTGATGTAATCGGAATTCAGCACTTCAAGCATATTTGTACGGGTATAGCGCATCAGGCTTCCGATACCGACAACGGTAAGTGTTACGGCAGGAAGAACAAAATGTTTCGCCAGATCCAGGAATTTTCCGAATGTAGATAAGAACTGATAGTCACGGCCCTGCATACCGGTGAGGTCCACCCATCCGAGCTTGACCGCAAATACATACTTAAGAAGCGTCGCCAGGAAGAATGTGGGAAGGGATATACTCACCATGGCGACGACTGTGGTGAAATAATCCGTGAAGCTGTACTGCTTCTTGGCCGCTGTGATACCCAGCGGTATTGCTATAAGTATTTCGAAGATAAATGAAACGAGTCCGAGTACAAAACTGTACCATACAGTGTCATTGAACTTCTCGATAACGGGAATGGTCCAGACCCAGCTGTCACCCCAGTCACCGCGAACGGCACTGTGAAGCCAAACGAAGTAACCCTGTACCACACCCTTGTCCATACCGTACTGCGCGTTCAGATCAGCCAGCCACTCCGTATAGCTCTTGGTTGCTCCGGGACGGGATGCAAGCTCTCTTGCCTTGGTCTCCACGAAGCTCATCGGCATGTTATACATCAGTACGTAAATGAGAAACATGACGAAGAAAAGGATAAGTACACTGTAAAGTAATCGTTTGGTTATAAACTTTGCCATTTTAAATCCTGCCTTTTAAACCGTTTCGGAGAGGAGGCGCATGTCCCCCTCTCCTTTCACGGAAATTATAATGCTGATGATTATTTGGTAGCCATGGTATTGATCTCAGCATACCATCCCCAATAAGGAGTCATATCCTGAGGAATGGTTGCGATATCGATACGCTCGGTTGAGAAGGTGGTGCAATCCTTTCTCTGATAAAGAGGAAGCTCGCAGCCCCAATCCATGATGATCTCCATAGCCTCTTTGTAGATTGACTTTCTCTCTTCGGTATCAGCGCTTGCACGTCCTGCTCTGATGAGTTCGTCGAGTTCGGAATCATCTACTGCATAGTGGTTGGAGTTGGTTCCGTTACCATGTGCATTTGCACTTGAATAAACCTGGGTCATGTCGGGATCTACGGTAGCCTGCCAAGCAGCTGCCCACATCATAGCGGTATTGGACTCAAGAGCATTGTTCCAAACGCTGGTTCCTACGTCGTTAACCTGGAGCTTGATGCCGAGCTCTTCAAGAACTTCGGATGCTGCAACGGCAACACCGTATGCAGGGTGATCCTGAGTTCCCTGTCCGGGGATCATGATCTCGTAGGTCTGAGTGCAGTCGGTGAACTTTCCGCTTGCTTCATCAAAGGTAAATCCTGCAGCCTTGAAGTATCCGATGGCTGCCTCTCTTGCTGCTGCGTAACGCTGCTCTTCGTTCATTGAAGAATCATAGATGGCATTTCCGTCAACATCAACTGAGTAAGCGGTAACATATCCTTCATCTGCAGGCTGAGGTGCTGCCCATGAGGTATTGGAGATGGGATACTGGATAACAGCTGCACGGTCTCCGTAGTAAGAGTTGATAACTGTATCACGGTAAACAGAGAACAGGGTCATGAATCCCTTACGAAGATTCTTGGATGCCTCTGAAGAAGGATCTCCGCCGACATTTACAAGATCTGCGCTGATTCCGAGATATCCGTATCCACGGTAGTCAACAAGTACTGTAGTGATGGTATTTCCTACAAGCTGTCCGCCGTTAGCGTCCTTGATAGCCTTAACAACATCATCGCTGATGGAGGGAACTGCGATATCGAAGGAACCGGTAACGATACCGGGAACATAGTCGGAATCAACAGACTCCTGAAGAAGGAGGTATGTGGTCTTAGGCTCTCCGTCGAAGTAATAAGGATTAGCCTTAAGAGTTACAACACCGTTTGAATATCCTTCGTAGGTATAAGGTCCGCATCCGAGAGGCTGGGTATTCTTAGCCTTTACTCCGGAAAGGTCACCCTTTACGAAGCCGAAGCTGTTGTTATCGTAGTCATAAAGAGCAGTATCACCATAGTAGTGAAGAGGAGCGATGGTGAATGCCATGTTGTAGATGGCGGTAGCATCGAACTCAGTCATATGAATGGTGAGGCTGTGGTCTCCGGTCCTGATGACACCTGAAATGCTGTCAGCTGACTCGCCGGTTGAAACACCGGACTCAAAGTCTGCGCCAAGTGCAGCAATGGTAAGAGAAAGTCTGGTGGATCCTGCAGACTCTACTGACTCAGCGGTCTCAGCATCATTATCATATGCCTCAAGAATGGCATCCCAGAAATCCTGAGCTGTAGCTGACTCAGGGATATCGAATCCCCAGTTTGCAGCACATGCGGAAACTGAATCATCGGGAGCGTTGTATCCGTTATCGATACAGTAGTCAACGATCTCCTGTGCAAAATCCGCACCTGCGTTGTTGTTGTAATAATCCCAGAACTTGGTGTACTGAGCTTCGGTGTAGAGGTCGTTAGCGGCATATCCGCCCTCGCCTGCAGCGAAGATAACGTTTCCTCTTGAATCCATGCCGCCGCGGTATGCATCCATTCCCTCGATGGGAAGTGCATAGATGGTGGAGCTTCCGTCGTAGGTAGGATCACAGAGAACATAGATGGTGAAGATGACATCATCGATGGTAGCATCAACACCGTCAGAGAACTTGATGCCTTCCTTCATGGTAAGGTTGTAGTCAACAGATCCGTCGGCATTCTGAACAACCTCAACATTACCCATTCCGTCATAGTGATAATCAGATCCGTTGTAAACAACGTTCTCACCTGCGATACCGTTGTTGATGACAGCACCGCCACGGTCTGCTGCGAGGAGTCCGCCCTGGGTAAGATCGACAACCTCCATATCATAAGCGGTTGTTGCGAAGAAGGGGCTGAACTTCTGACCAAAGGTGGAGGTAGCGTACACGATGGTAGTATCTCCGGCAGGTGCAGGGGTCTGGCCCTGATCCGGTGCGGGATCAGTGTTTCCTCCCTGGCTCTGATCTTCTACTGTGTCTGCGGGTACGGCAGGTGTGTTTTCCTGCGAACAGCCGGCGATCATTGAGAGCGTCATGCCTGCAGAAAGAAGAAGAGCCAAAACTTTCTTGCTTTTCATTTTTTCAATTCCTCCTTTTATACTCTACCCCGGTAAAGTCACCGGGAAATATAACACATCCGAATCCGGATGAAGTTAACATATTCAGTGTCTGTCCGGAGCCTTATTCTCCACTGTCTCCGCGAATCCCTTTGCCCTGAAGATCATAACGGAACAGATAAAAAGAAGCAGTGTGCTTACCGTGATCACGGTATCTGCCGCAAGAAATCCGTTTTTTACATGCCATATGATCTGTCCCACGAAAGATGTGAAGGAAAAGATCATATCAAAAAGCGACCAGATGGCCAGCCTCTCAAATCCGGCCTTTACCTCGTCACGCTTTAGAGGCTCGGATGAACGCAGGTAACATACAAGGCCCATCACCAGATGTATATCCGCAAAAAGGCATACTATAAAGGGAAGGGAGGTATACCACTTATGCATCAGTTCATTCGCCATAAGTTCCGAAATTCTGTCGGGGTCCATAATCGGAATCTATTTTAACATATTTTCATACAAAAATGCCCAAAAAAATCAATAAAATGCACAAAAAAAGGGTTTTCCGGAAACGAAAAACCCTTTTGGACGATCACAGATCTCCGGAATGCGCGAAAACACTGATCATGATGGTGCAGTTCGGAAACTGTTTTAAAATATTTAGTTTACATTTTTTTATCTGTTCATCAGAAAATGAGGTGAAAGTGATGCAAAAAGCATTCCGAGAAGCAGATTACATACCGCACCGATCATCAGGAATACTGCAACCTGTCCCAGCAATACTCCTGCCACCACAAAAGCTGCGGCGGGGATCATTCCGAAGTAGATAAATATCACCTGAAGCATTGTCTTGATCGTCTGTGCATGATCTCCGGGCACGGACAGATTGATGAACGTGCCGACGGTGGTACCGAATACCGATACGCTGAGCAGGAACACAAACCACAGGATCACATTAAGCGGCGAAGTTCCGACCAGCGCTCCGGAAAGGATAATGGGCACCGACAGATCGATGGCCGTGACAACAATGCTTCCCATAAGTGATGCCATTATCTTCTTAAAAGGGCTTTCCGGAACAAGCACGAAGAATTCTCTGGATGTATCCTCACTGAGAGGATTTCCCAGTGTCCTGTAAAATGCGATAACAAGCAGCAATGCACCCGGCACGATAAACGGATCTATGCTGAGCTTTGTATCCCTTATCAGATAGATCGAGAAAAGGGACACTGCGAGAGCTATGAGCATTGTCTTGGAAAAGATCCTGAATATCCCGAAACGGAAACGGTTGATCAGTGACTTGTAGAAGAAAACACTTGCGCCGAAGCCGTAATGGAAGCCGTCTCTTACAAGCTTATCGCTTCTGCTCTTCTCTCTTGTAGCCACCGCTCCCTTGTCCGCATTCCTGGCATCCTCCAGTCTGGAGGCTATCTTCTCTGCAGCAAACATGGCATCCTCATAGAAATCAGCCTTTATATTCCATATCAGGATGACGATACCCACGCACGCAATGACAAAGAGTACAGTATAGATAACCGACTTGACGGCATCTCCGCATACAGCATGGTAGATCATGCCTCTGATCCATCCGTAGAAGGGGATCCAGAAGGTCTTCTTGCTTCCGAAAAACGATAAGGCCGCAGGTATGGCATCCTTGCCCGAAAGGGTCTTATATATGATAAAGCAGACACCCAGCACGCCGTAGAAGATATAGGTTCCGTTAGTCGCCCACTTGCTTTTACCCTTTTCTCCCCTGCATACGATGGTATAGAAGGATACCTGGATCAGGGTACTGAACACCATTACAAGGCCGTAAGCGATTATGATGGAAAATGCAGCCCATGTACTAAAGCCCGCATTGTATATAAGATTGGGGATCTGGAACATCATGTACAGGCACATGAACAGGGTAAAACCAAGATTCATGAGAAGTCTGAACATCAGGACCGATTGCGGCTTTAGCGGCGAAGAGAAAAGCATCGGAACATCGGCCGGCTTGAAAAGCTGTCCCGACTTCCCGGAGTTTGTTATGCTTAGAGTGATCATGAAAAAGAATGCCGCAACAACGATCAGGTCTGTCACATCGGCCTTATCCAGATCATAGTTCTGCATAAAGGTGGTAAGAGCACCGGGCTCATCAGCCAAATCTTCAGGCTCATCTTCTTCCTCCGTTACGGTTTCTTCACTGATGGTTCCCGCAATCTTAGGGACTATGGTTCCCACAACAAACCCGACGACTCCGCCCATCACCATAATGATCAGAAAAAACGCAACCCAGGTCTTAAGAAGCTTTTTGATCGTATTGATCGCAGTATGAATGAAATAATAGAGAAAGAGTCTCATCAGACACCTGCCTCCTTCTCAGGAGAAGCGGTCTGCTCCGGCTTATCTTCGCTCAGATCCTCCTTGCTGAGTCCTTCGGTAACTTCGAAGAAAAGATCCTCCAGACTGATGTTTCTTCCCTCTATCTCATTCTTGGTAACTCTTGCTTTTACCGTTCCGCCCTGCATGATTATGGCCTGATCCCAGAGCATATCCACGCTGTCGATGATATGTGTGCTTACAAGCATGGTCTTTCCTGCCTGACGCATCTCCTCTATCATCTTCTTCAGTTCCTTGATGGCATGAGGATCGAGTCCGAGCAACGGCTCATCAAGAAGCAGGATATCCGGATCAGGAAGAAGGCCTATGCAGAGGTTAAGCTTCTGCTGCATGCCCTTTGAAAGTTCATCACCGAATTTCTTTTTCTTGTCTGCCAGTTCAAAACGCTCGAGAAGTTCATCGATCCTGCCCTTGTAATCGGTCATCTTATAAGCGCGGGCGATGAATTCCATATGCTCCACAACAGTCAGGGTGGGATACAGTGAAGGCATCTCAGGAATATATCCGAGAACTCTTCTGGCTTCGGATGTCTTGTTCGGGATACCGTTTACGGTGATGGAACCGCTGTACTTGAGAAATCCGATTATGGACTTCATGATGGTGCTCTTTCCGGCACCATTGGGACCGAGAAGGACTGAAAGGCTTCCCGGATCAAGGACGAAGGATACATCGTTACAGGCAATGTTCTTGCCGTATTTTTTGGTTACATGATCAACTACAAGCATATTATTCTCCCCAGAAAAAAGTATGATAAAAACAAACATAGAAAGATTAACACATTATGAGGGAAAAAGGTATAGACTGACGATACTGCGATTGGCAGATATGAGCCGTGCTCATTCGGAAATCTCACTGCGTTCGATTTCCTCATGTCGGGCTTCGCCCTATTAAAATAATAAAATGCCCTTGCCATTCTGCGTGCGAGCACGCTCATGGCAAGGGCATTTATTATTTTAGCACGGCTCAGTTTGCGATCACATCATCCCGCCCATGCCGCCGCCTGCGGGCATAGGAGGCTGGGGCTCCTTAATGGTGGAGACTACGCTCTCTGTGGTAAGGAGTGTTGATGCAACGGAAGTAGCGTTCTGAAGAGCGCTTCTGGTAACCTTTGCGGGATCGAGGATTCCTGCCTTGACCATGTCAACATACTCTTCCTTGAGAGCATCGAATCCGATACCCTTCTTGGACTCACGAACCTTGTTAACGATAACGCTTCCGTCAAGTCCTGCGTTAGCTGCGATGTGATAAAGAGGAGCTTCGAGAGCCTTGAGGACTACTCTTGCACCGGTCTTCTCATCACCGTCAAGGGTCTCTGCAAATTCAGCAACCTTCTTGGATGCGTGGATGTATGCAGATCCGCCGCCTGCGATGATTCCCTCTTCAACAGCTGCTCTGGTAGCTGCGAGAGCATCTTCCATACGGAGCTTAGCTTCCTTCATCTCGGTCTCGGTTGCAGCACCTACTCTGATGACTGCTACGCCGCCTGCGAGCTTTGCAAGTCTCTCCTGGAGCTTCTCTCTGTCGAAGTCTGAAGTGGTCTCTTCGATCTGCTTCTTGATCTGGCCGATACGGGCCTGGATGTCTTTCTTCTTGCCTTCGCCGTCAACAATAACGGTATCATCCTTGCGTACCTTGACGCTCTTGGCACGTCCGAGCTGATCGAGGGTTGCATCCTTGAGCTCAAGTCCGAGCTCGGAAGAGATAACGGTTCCGCCTGTAAGAATCGCGATATCCTCAAGCATAGCCTTTCTTCTGTCACCGTATCCGGGAGCCTTGACAGCTACTACATTGAAGGTTCCGCGGAGCTTATTGACGATAAGGGTTGTAAGAGCCTCGCCCTCAACATCTTCAGCAATGATGAGGAGCTTTCTGCCCTGCTGAACGATCTGCTCAAGAAGGGGAAGGATCTCCTGGATATTGCTGATCTTCTTGTCTGTGATAAGGATAAGAGGATTGTCAAGGATTGCCTCCATCTTGTCCATATCGGTAGCCATATATGCTGAAATGTAGCCGCGGTCGAACTGCATACCGTCAACGGTATCAAGCTCGGTAGCCATGGTCTTGGACTCCTCGATGGTGATGACACCGTCTCCGGAAACCTTCTCCATAGCATCAGCTACCATCTGACCTACTTCATCATCTCCTGCAGAGATAGCGGCAACTCTTGCGATGTGCTCCTTGCCGTTTACCTTCTGGCTCATCTCCTTTATAGCTGCTACGGCAACATCGGTAGCCTTCTTCATTCCCTTTCTCAGGATGATGGGATTAGCACCTGCAGCGAGGTTTTTCATTCCTTCGTTGACCATTGCCTGTGCAAGAACGGTTGCTGTTGTGGTTCCGTCACCTGCTACATCGTTGGTCTTGGTTGCAACTTCCTTAACGAGCTGTGCGCCCATGTTCTCGAAGCCGTCCTCGAGCTCGATCTCCTTAGCGATGGTAACACCGTCGTTGGTGATGAGAGGAGCACCGTAACTCTTATCAAGAACTACATTTCTTCCCTTGGGTCCGAGTGTTACGCGGACAGTATTTGCAAGGCTGTTAACACCATTCTCGAGTGCGTGGCGAGCCTCTGCGCCGTATTTGATCTCTTTAGCCATTTTAAATGCGCCTCCCGTTATTTAACTATTGCAAGAATATCGCTCTGCTTAACAACGATGAACTCCTCATCATTATCAAGCTTGACTTCGGTGCCGGCATACTTCTGATATATGACCCTGTCACCCTTCTTAACTTCCATCTTTACTTCCTTACCGTCGCTGGTGATGCCGGGACCTACAGCAACTACATCTGCCTGTGAGGGCTTCTCCTTACCTGCAGCGCCTGCAAGGATGATTCCGGACTTGGTGGTCTCTTCTGCAGCAACTGCCTTGAGGACTACTCTGTCACCTAAAGGTACTAACTTCATATCATTGCCTCCTTCTTAACGCATATGAATGCGTTTTATGCTTTCTTTGTTAGCACTCGATTTATTTGAGTGCTAATTGACATTACATATATTAGTATTTCCACTTTTGAAATGCAAGAAAAAATATCATATTTTCCAAAATTTTTTATTTTCCCGGAAGGAAATAAAAAACCGGCCGCATAAAGCGGCCGGCAAAAGTCCTGTACGTAAGCTGTCAGATCTTGATCTCCAGATATCCCACAAGCTTGCTCATGTCATACTCTTCCATGATACCGAGATTGGGATCGTAGTATTTTCCGTCAAAATAGAGAAGATAATGGCTGAAACGTCCCATCTTCTCCATGAGGATGGCACATTTGGGAAGGACCACCTTCTCTCCCTCAGCAGGATATACGATGATATCGGTATGGTCGATGCCGTAGTAATTAAGAGCGGAAATCAGTCTTCCCATGGTGCCCTGCCACTCACGGCAGTCCATGACTGCAATGACATCGGCGATGGTAACACCGGCGAGCATTGCGATACAGGTCTGTCCGCAGAGTCCGTCTCCGGGTTGGATGATAAGCTCGACGGAATCGATCTTCCTGATGGGCTTATCAAAACTGTAGGGTGAATTCTGATCCATCCTGATCAGGGAATCCTTGATATGCAGGAGAAGCTTGTGTGTGGAATCATAGTCCACCTTAAGCTCTGTGCCTGCAGGGATCACGATCTTATAACGTCCCTTCTCAAGAGGTATCAGGGTGCAGTCGATGATCTGATTGTCCACCACGATATCTGCGCTGATTTCCTCACGCTGCTTGCATACTTCCCAGATATTGAAGGGTATCTGGATCTGAACCTCTCCGTTTTCCTTTTCGATATTGGATGTAAAATAATATCTCATATCCCCGTTAACCCCCGTAAAAGATTTACAGTTAAATGTATTTTTAACCGGCTTTTTTCTTACATTACAGCCGTTTCTTTCATACAAAATTTAGTATATATATCCTCAAAACAATTGTCAATGCAAGGATGTAAGTGCTTTCATGATATTTCAGTAAAAAACCTTTTCCCCGGATGTCGCAGAGGCTCTTCCACCTGTCTGGTCCACCACCCTCTTCATAAGCATCTCAGCCTTTTCCTCGGGGCCGAGCACGTTCAGGGTAACCTTCTCGGTATAGCCCGCATCCTTAAGTATGAACTCCTCCGCATCAAGCAGCCTCCTGATACCGCCCTCGTCCTGATAATCGCATACTATGCTCAGATACATGCCAGGCCTTATTGGTGACAGACTGCAGGAAGACAGTGCCTGTGCGGCGGCATCGGTATACGCTCTTACAAGCCCTCCGGTTCCCAGCAGCACTCCTCCGAAATACCTTGTAACGACGCAGACGGCATTAACAAGGGATGCCCCCTCCAAAACAGCCAGCATCGGTCTTCCCGCGGTGCCGGAGGGTTCTCCGTCATCAGAACACTTTTTGACCGGTCCGTTTTCGCCCATTATGATGTAAGCCCAGCAGTTATGCCTGGCATCATTATATTTTTTCCTGACGGAAAGTATGATCTCCTCTGCCTCCTCAGCGGTCCCGGCGGGGGCCAGCAATCCGATGAACTTCGACTTTGTGACAACGATCTCAGACGATCCGCTTTCTTTTATTATGTTGTATGTTGCAGGTGTATCCAATCTTATTCCTTTTCAAAAACGCCCAGTGGCATGACACGTACTTAAAACCTATGGGTCTATGATATAACACCACGGCCAATAGGTAAAACTTTTATAAAATTTTACACTGCAGATGGCGAAGGGGAAAATATATGTTATAGTAATGAATATTAAAAAGAAGCAGTCTTTAGCTTCAGATAAATCAAGCATGAAGGAGGCGTTTGCAATATGGACGTTTTCGAAAAATTAGGTGAATCGGTATATATGGCCGGCATGCAGGTTAAGAACAAGGCCAAGGAAGTTGCGGATATCGCCAGCCTCAAAACACAGATATCAACCTGCGATGAAGTCATTCGCAAGAACTATATCGCCATCGGAAAAGCTTACTATGATAAGTATAAGGATTCCGAGGACGCGGAATTTGCCAAGCAGTGCACCGCAATAAGGAATGCCGAGTCAGGTAAGGAAAGACTTCTCAAAGAGATCGAGGACAGAAAGAACGGTCTCGATCCCGAAGCAGAGACAGATGCAGATCCCGAAGATGAATAACCTGATACGGGCATACGCACACTTGTCAGATCAGACTCAAAAATAAACGGCGGAAGAAATCTTCCGCCGTTTTTCATTAACCTTTTATCACGTCAGATCAGCCGTCCTGGGATGCCACATCTCCGTTCAGAGCAGCCATGGCAGCAGCTTCGTTGGCAAGCCGCACAGCTTCAAGCTCCGCCATCTGTGTGGCAAGTATCGCATCATATCCCGGGGTTATGAGCATATCATCCGTATGCTGACAGTAGTGATCCATATCGGGAACGGTGATCAGCTGGGTACCGTCTTCATTATCGATGATGACTGTATTGCCGGCCATAAGTGAAGGATCACCCATACACAGTTCAGGATTATATCCGTCTACCTTGGGAAGCAGTGTCACGCCCTCGTATGCAAACGGACAGTTGGCACATGCGATCTTATTATCATATGCACAGAGACGTCCCGCATAATGAAGATCACAGAAATACTGAGGCTCCGTCCCTTCTTCAAACCATTCGGTTATCACGCATGCATCACACAGTCCCTCAATGGGAAGGAGTCCGGATTCGGCACATACGTCTACCTGTACAAGACCCTCGGGCTGATCGAACTGCTTGAACTCAAGATCAGAATGAACCCTGCTCATTATCGCATGCCAGAGCATCTCTGAGGTATGCATCTCATCCCATGTCTGCTCGGTATTGTCATCATATCCGGTCCATACGCCCGCTGTGTAATAAGGTGTCATGCCGACGAACCAGTGGTCCCAGCCGGCGGATGTGGTACCTGTCTTACCTGCTATATCCATGTTGGCGAAGCGCACTCTCGTACCTGTACCGTAATTGACGCAGTCTCTCATTGCACTTATAAGAAGCCATGCTGTTGTGGGCTTGAATACCTGCCTGGACTTAGGGTTGGTATTATCCAGTATCACATTACCGTATGAATCCGTAACCTTCGTGTAAAGATGGGGCTTTATGAAGGATCCGCCGTTAGCGATACATGCATATGCTCCGGTAACATCCTCATTGGTAACACCGTAGGTAAGTCCGCCGAGAGCAAGCGACTGCGTGACATCCGAGTAGATCTGTCCGTTTATCTCCTTGCCTGCTGTCAGGGTGGTAAAGCCCAGATTCTGAAGATATGTGAATCCGGTCTCAGGCGATATATATGTCAGGTTCTTGACCGCAACAATGTTCATGGAATATGCGATGCAATACCTGAGAGAAAGATTTCTGTAGCTGCAGGTCTTGGATGTGTTCTGAACCGGTGCTCCGCTGTTGTAATTGAAGGGGGCATCCAGATATGTGGTGGCAAGGTTGACCATTCCCGTATCGATACCGGGGCCGACAGATGCAAGAACCTTGAATACCGAACCCGGAGAACGGCTCGATCCGGTGGCACGGTTAAGAGTTCTCCTGCCCTCCTTGTCTCCTCGTCCGCCTGCGATGGCAACGACCTCACCTGTTGCCTGGTTCTCAATGACCATGGACATCTGGGGCTGGATGGTGAAGGTTACCTTCTCGACGAAATTATCATCGGTCTGAACAAGTCCGAGCTCCTCAAAGCATCCTGCCCTGTATTCTTCGATGGCAAGAAGTCCGCTCTCCTGTGAGCTGTACAGGAGCTTATACTTGCTGTATCCGTACTTATTCTTGAACCATGTCGCCATATTCTCCTTGGAGAAATTATGGGTATCACCCTTCTCGTCATAGATGGTGAGTGCATAGTCAAGAGCCCATCTGTCGTTGAACTTGAAGTTATCGGGATTTGCGAACTCCTCGTCAACGATCTGCTGGATATAGGGATCCATTGTGGAATAGATCCTGAGACCGCCGCTGGTAAGCATATGCTCCGCCTGGGATCTGTCATAACCCGCCACATGGATCAAATCGTAGAGTACATCATCATAAAGTGAATCGGAAAAGTAGTTACCCTCCTGGGTATTGCTCTCCGCAATGGATGTATTGTGATACTGGATCCTGTCGTATACCGCTTCGGTATCGGCAATGGCCTCGTCATACTCTTCCTGTGAGATGAAGCCCAGCTCAAGCATCTTATTGAGACAGGTCCTGCGTCTCTTTACATTGTTCTCGGGATGAGAAATGGGATTGTACCAGGAAGGATTCTGGGTGATGGCCGCAAGCACCGCACACTCGGAAAGATTAAGGTCAATGGCAGACTTTCCGAAGTATCTCTGGGATGCAGATT
Source organism: uncultured Lachnospiraceae bacterium (assembly GCA_902761225.1). GTDB lineage: Bacteria > Bacillota > Clostridia > Lachnospirales > Lachnospiraceae > AC2028. Next base: position 59,482 of record CACWJQ010000014.1, read on the forward strand.
CAACGCCAAGGGTATTCTGTCCCATGTTGATGGCGTTCAGGTATCTGAGAAGCACCTCATCCTTGGTGGTGGATTTGGTAACCTCAATGGCAAGATACTGTTCCTGTATCTTACGCTTGAGCTTCTTGATCATGTTGTCGCCTTCTTCGGTCCACTCGGTGAAGACGGTGTTCTTGAGAAGCTGCTGGGTGATGGTGGATGCACCCTGGGTCTCTTCTCCGTGGGAACGGATGAACTCATATCCCGCACGGATCATACCTTTATAGTCAACGCCGTTGTGCTCGAAGAATCTCTCGTCCTCGCAGGCCACGAATGCAAGACCCAGCTGCTTGGGAATGCCGTCCCAGGTAACCTCTATACGGTTGGCATCGCGTCCCACGTAATGATCGAACTCATTGCCCATGGCATCATACACGATGGTGGCCTGGCCGTTGGCGATGATATCCGATATGTGAATGACCGGTGTTCCGGCCAGGATAGAGTTGAACAGACCTATGCCGCCTGCGGCAAGGCACACTCCAAGGCCGATGAATGCTGCAATGACAACCTTAATGACAAGAAGTATTATCTTCCTTACGATCTTGCCGCCGTATGAATTTAACTGACGTCTTCTTGCTATGACGCCGCTCTTACTGTAATTCATCTTATTCTCCGATATCTTGCGGGGATCACAGATAATCCACGGGATTCTTCTGGGAGATCATGCGGATCTCAGGATCATCCTCCCCGAATATGTCATAAACTATATCTTCCGCTTCAGCCAGACTGTTCTCGTTCACGCAGAAAATGCAGTTGAACTTGTGACGGTCGAAAAGCTTTCTTCGCGGAAAACTGATGTAATATGAGATCCTTGCCTTCAGAAGTGCCTGTTCAAGCAGCACCTTGGCCTCCTCCGAATACACATTGCAAAGCTCATATTCATTGTTGATCTTAAGCGATGAATAAATTGTCTCCATATATGATTCTCCGTCCGCACAGGGCGGATCAGCTTCCTTCAAAACAACCGGTATGCCAAATGATTATTATACACTAAAAACGACTATTTTGAAAGCAGGCACACCCTGTCGCCATGAACCCCATCTTCCATCAGCACGGTGATGGAGGTAAATCCGTACATGCTTCCAAGCTCCGACATTACCCTGTCCCTGTCAACTCCGATACCTTCTATCACGATAAGATCGTGCTCTGCGCCGATGCGCTCATCATATACGGAGAGCTCATCTTCCTTAAGGAGCAGACAATTACTGTAATTCATAAGCTCAGGAACATTTCTGTAAAAACCGGTCCCGTCATATACCACCAGGGCATCATGGGATGCGTATCTTTCGGAAAGACTTATCTGTGAGGAATACCCGGTGAACAGATAATCCGGCTCCGATACAGCGGCAAGCACAATGCACATCACGCCGCACAGTATCAGTGCAAAATTGTAGACGCCCTTTCTGAAACCTTCCGTTCTGATGAACCTGTCACCGATAAAGGCAAGTGTAAAAGCAATGCCTATGGAAAAGCACATGCTCACAATGGGAAAAACAGGCATCATATACCTGTCCACCGTATAGGGTGATATCTTACTGACCACAAGCAGATATCCCAGAGCCGATGTGCAGAGCACCGGAGCATAGGCCTTCATCCTGCGGGTGCCGAGAGCGATAAGACATCCTGCCGCCATGATCATAAGGATCACACATACTGCCTGTCTGGACCATGCAGTCTCCTCAGCAAGTATCAGGGCAAAAGCCTTAAGCTTATCGGCATATCCTCCAAGTCCCGACAGACTGTCCCTTACAGAGTCCCCTATCCTTGTTCCGAAGAGATCGTGATACACAAATGGATACAGGACAAGCCCCCATACAGCGGAGATCAGCATCACGCGGATAAGATTCCCCACAGTCCTCAGTTTTTTCTTTGATGACAGGTATATCACAAGGGATACGATAAGGAAAAAGTAATAGATGCATACAAAGTACTGGGTCAGAAATCCCAGGACCGTCACCAGGATAAGAGTCTTATTCTTCTTCGTAAAGTCATCCTTATCCTCAAGCTTTTTAAATACGATGTAGGTAAAAGCAAGGCAGAAGAAAGCCGTCATGGCATACATTCTGATAAGGAGGACAGTATCTATCCCCGCGGGCGAAAGTCCGTAGAACAAAGCACAGACCGGTCCCAGATATCTTCTGTGAACGATATCCCGGAAGAACAGATTGATGATCACAAGAGAGCCCGCCATAAAGATCATGTTAAGAATGCATCCGGGCCATACAGAAAGCGAGCCGAAGGAAATAAGGGAATAAACCGCAGAGATAACATTCAGCAGCATGAAGTAAAGGGGAGGATGATTGTCGGTGGTGGTGTTGTAATATGCGGAAAGTGCGATGACCGAATCCTTGCGGTAGAAAGTGACATATTCCGTCATATCCTCCGAAGTCATCCACTGGGGAGTATCGTATACATCAGCCGTATAATTCGCCGCGGTTGAGGCCGACCTTCTGGTGACCACATCCTTTACCTGGGATCGTAGATTGGACAGTAAAGTCCCGAAACTGTCACTGTAGATCTCCGCACGATAATACTTCTCGAGCCTGCCCTCCGGCTGGGTCGGAGTGATCCATGGGGTGAACTCAGAATTGGAAAGCTCATAGCTGAGGATCTCATCCATGTGATAGCCTTCCTTACGGGATACGAAAAAGACATCAAAGGCAAGCACAATGATGACAGAAAGCATGGCAAGTATAAAAAATTTACTGTCCTTTTCTTTCATGACCGGATCATTTACAGACATAGATGTCATATCCTGCTACAGATGATTTAAATTCAGCGCCGGCAATGCTCCTCACATCAGTTCCCTCAGGAAGCGCAAGGAAATCCCCGTGCGATACCTCCTCACCATAGAAACGCTGTGGAGTGGACCACAGGAAAAATCCGTTAAGATCACCTCTCAGGGCTCCCACCTGAAGCTCCCCGTCCGAAAGCTCAACCAGGATATTGGAATCGTCATACAGTGTGTATCCGTGGGTAAGTCCGTTGTCCATCAGATATCCGGCAACTGCCCTGCGGGCTTCATTCTTATCGTTGGTTGCAAGGGAATATGATATCTTGAGCACGCTGAGTGCAAGGCAGAAGGCAAGAGCGGCCAGATAGACCTGCCTGAATGCCGTATCGCTTTCCCTTGTAAGCCATATGACAAGCATGGGAAGTGCCATATATATGCATGAGGAAAAATATCTCGGTGTAAGTGTGGTATCGGTAAATGCAAGGAAGAATGTCATTATTGCAAAGCCGCATATAAAAAAGTGGACAAAGAACAGATCCGACATGTCGGACACAGTGAAATTGTCCAGCCCTCCAAGAGATCCCGTTCCCTGTGACACATCCCCGAAGATCCTCTTAAGCAGTACAAACATAAGGAAGATCATGACAAAGGCCGCCACGGTGACCACTCCCCTTAAGGAAAGAACGCTTCCTCCCGGGATGTATCCGAAGATCTCAAGAAGGCATCCGATGACGGAAGCAATCCTCTCATACCATATACCGTTATTGATCGGTACGAAGGATACAGATTCATATGTGGTAAAAACATATGATGAGCGTATATAGACAGTGTTATATACATATCCGGCAAGAGCTGCAGCCGATGAACATGCAGCGATCACAAACAGCCTCATATTGGCACGCCATTTTTTCAGCGCTCCCTCAGAGATCCCGCATATCCTGTACATTCTCCATATACCCGTAAGGATCAGCGGAGCATAGATCATAAGGAAATACCTGACACCGGACGCACCGCATATAATGCTAAGTACCCCAAGCATCACGCACCATGCACTCTTCATATTGCGGGAGTACTCTCCCACATCTATGCGTCTTACAAGCCCTATGCAGAGGAACATGAGTATCATGTGTGACATATAGGTATTACCCAGCTGCATATGCTGGGCTATGGTCTCAGATATTGGAAGAAGGAGCACAGCCGAAGAAAGGGCCACATATTTTCTCTCATATCCGTACATCATGAAAAAATATGACAGCACAAGGAATGCATAGAAAAAGATATTGGTGATCACACGTACAGCCGCCCAGCTGCCCATCATCTTAAGAAGAGGCACGAACAGAAGCTGGGTATAGGCAATACGGAATTCTGTGGAATAATACCATTCGGGACTTGCGATATAATGCCCTGTATCCCCGAGAAGATCGGAAAAGACCATCTCCGCGGACATATCGGAATCGATCCAGTTCTGTCCCCATACGATATTCAGTATGAGCAGCAGAACGAAGGAAGCCGCAAGCGGTATATAGTATTTTAAAGCAGATCTGTCATCAGCCGAAAAGCGGCTGTTACCGGTTTTCAAAATCGTATTCATATTTTATTTTGTCGCTCACGCTTATCTCATCACCATTCTGAACTTCAATGAGTTCAAGTCTGGTCTTCGCTATGATCGTATGCTTTACGCCTGCAGGCAGCTTTATGACATCACCGTCGCTAACATCCATCTTCCTGCCGTCCACTACCACTGTACCCTCACCCTCGGTAATGGTCCACACCTCATCTCTTCTTTCGTGGGAATGGTAATACATGTGATGACCCGGAAGAAGCGTAACCTTTATGGTAAGACTGGTTCTGGTCGAATCCAGGACCTTGAAGGATCCCCAGCTCTTCTCGGAGTACTTGATCTCACCTGCGATGGAATCCACTATAGGCTTAATATAACTTGACTGATGCTTGTCGCTTACAAGTATCCCGTCGGGGCCGGCAGCGACCACGACATTTTTCAGTCCCATGCAGACGATGGGGATATCCAGATCGTTGATCGCCGAGGTATTCTCCGTATCCCCGCCGATCACCACATTTCCGAAGCTTGACTTCTCCATGGTCTCTGCAAGCGTATTCCAGGTTCCCACATCCTTCCACTGTCCGGAATGTCTGAGTACCCTGATATCATCCCCATTCTCAAGTACGGCATAGTCAAAGCTTATACTTTCAAGTTCCTCATATCTGTCATACAGATCATCATATCCCTTATATCCTATGGCATCCCTTGCTATGTCCAGAACTGTCCGTGCCCTGAAAGCAAAAACTCCGGCATTCCACAGAGCTCCCTCTCTGATAAGTTCCGCAGCCTCTTCTTCCGAAGGCTTTTCCTTGAACCTGGTAACTCCGCTTATCTCTTCCCTGCTTTCCGGAATGATATACCCGTACTTGGCTGTGGGAAATGTAGGTTCTATACCAAGCAGGCATATGCCCCCATCCTTACTCCTGACCATCTGCTCAAGTGTTATGAAGGATCTGAAATACTCATCATCAACATAAGGATCCACAGGGCATATTATCACAGGCTCTTCGGGATCAACCCCTTTTTTGTCCACAAGGAAAGAAACCGCGAGGACGATGGCCGGGAATGTATCCCTTCTGCAGGGTTCAGGCGATATTCCCACACTGTCTCCGAGTTGATTGACAATGGAAGAAAGCTGGGCCTTTGATGCCGCAATGGTAACATCGGCACCGGGTGCCTGCGAGACGATCTGTCTGTAGACCCTCTGTACCATTGATTCCGTTTCACCGTCCGGAGACCTGAAAAAACGGATGAACTGTTTACTTCTCACTTCATTGGAAAGCGGCCAGAGCCTTCTGCCCGAGCCGCCGGAAAGCAATACGATATTCATTATTTCATTTCCGCTTCTGATGAAACCTTGGCCATATCAGCTTCCATCATCATCTTAACGAGTTCTTCGAAGGATGTTTCCGAAGGATCCCATCCCAGTTCTTCTCTTGCTTTTGAAGGATCACCGAGAAGATTGACCACATCGGTAGGTCTGAAGAAATCGGGGCTCACCTCAATAAGCACCTTTCCCGTAGCCTTGTCGATACCCTTCTCATCTATTCCCTCACCGGTAAATTCAAGCTCGATGCCGGCGTAACGGAATGCCAGAGTGCAGAACTCTCTTACCGAATGCTGCAGACCGGTTGCAATGACATAATCATCGGGAGTATCCTTCTGAAGCATCAGATACATACACTTTACATAGTCACCCGCATATCCCCAGTCACGAAGTGATGAGAGATTCCCGAGATAGAGCCTGTCCTGAAGTCCTGCCTTTATCCTTGCAGCTGCCAGGGTGATCTTACGGGTAACAAAATTCTCACCACGTCTTGGTGATTCATGATTGAACAGGATCCCGGAGCATGCAAACATTCCGTATGCCTCGCGGTATTCCTTGACGATCCAGTACCCGTACTGTTTTGCGACAGCATATGGAGAATAGGGATGAAAAGGTGTCTTCTCACTCTGGGGAACTTCCTCCACCTTTCCGTACAGCTCCGAGGTGGAGGCCTGATAGATACGGCAGGTCTTCTCAAGTCCTGTTATCCTCACTGCCTCAAGTACCCTGAGAACTCCGGTGGCATCAACATCCGCTGTGAACTCGGGGACGTCAAATGATACCTGAACATGGCTCTGAGCCGCAAGATTGTATATCTCATCAGGTCTCACCTCACCTATTATCTTGACCAGGCTTAGAGAATCGGTAAGATCACCGTAATGCAGGCGAAAATCCGGTCTCCCCTCAAGATGGGCAATACGTTCTCTGTATTCGGTGGAGGATCTGCGGATAATTCCGTGGACCTCATAGCCCTTCTCAAGAAGAAACTCTGAAAGATAGCTTCCATCCTGTCCGGTGATACCTGTGATAAGTGCTTTTTTCATAACTTTTCGTCCTATATACAAGGCATTTGATATGCCTTATATCCCGTGATCATTTTCTGTAATATTCCGCAAGCTTTCTTACGGCGTGTATGGTATCTTCCACATCCTTATCACTCATCCTGGGATAAAGCGGGATACTCATGATACCCTTGTAGACCTCCTCGGCATTGGGACACATACCCTTTTCATATCCCAGATGTCTGTAGTAAGGGAACCAGTATACCGGCACGTAATGAACCTGGCACTGTACATTCTCGGCGCTCATTGCATCGAAGAATTCCCTCCTGGTACATTTAAGCTTATCAAGATCAAGTCTTATGATATACAGATGTCTGGATGTATCCGAGTTCGGTATCTCCTTCTGGACAATGATGCCCTCCACATCCGCAAAGGCCTCGTCATATCTCTTTACTATCTCCTTGCGTCTTGCGATAAAATCATCGATCCTGTCCATCTGGCTCATAAGGAGCGCAGCCTGGAAATCCGTCATCCTGTAATTGTATCCGAGGGATATCTGCTCGTAATACCAGACGCCCTCATGAGGTGCATCTTCCATCTGCTCCTCATCATGGGTGATACCGTGGGCGTGGGCAAGAACAAGCTTATTATAAAGCTCATCGCTGTTTGTCAGTATCGCGCCGCCTTCACCTGCCGTAACAGTCTTGACGGGATGGAATGAAAAGCAGGTCATATCGGCAAGATTGCCCACCTTCACTCCGTTGTATGCAGAGCCTATGGAATGAGCCGCATCCTCGATAAAGATAAGTCCGAACTCATCGCATATCTCACTGATCTCCTTCACCCTGACTACCTGTCCGGTAAAATCAACCGCTATGACAGCCTTGGTCCTGGGAGTGATATGAGCTCTTATACTGTCCGGATCGATATTGTATGTCTCAGGATCGATATCCGCGAAAACAGGAGTTCCCCCACAATAGAGAACACAGTTTGCGGAGGCTGCAAAGGTAATGGGAGTTGTGATCACCTCGTCCCCTTCACCGATGCCCGCTGCTATGCATGCACAGTGAAGCGCGCTTGTTCCGCTGTTTACCACAACTGCATGCTTCGCGCCGGTATAGCTTTCAAGTCTTCTCTCAGCCTCGCTTACCTTGGGACCGCATGTGATATACGGACCCTCCAGTACCTTTCTGACTGCTTCTATATCATCTTCATTGACCCACTGTCTCCCGTAGAAGATCTTGTCCTCCCTGACAGGGGTTCCACCCAGTATTGCGGGTAATTCCATTGGATATTCCTCCTGAAAAACAGTATTGCTTACTGTTCTTCGCTCTTTTTCCTGGCGGCGTTTCTCAGCCTTACGAACTTCCTGAAGTTCCTCTTTTCCTGAATCCTTGAGATAAAGTAATTCGACGTCTTGAGCTGGCATGCTTCCTCAAAGCTTATGACATGGTACAGATTGGTCCTGAGGAAATCGAATATGGTCTCTCTGCCGTCAAGATTCTCATTGTTGGTGTAGATACACATTGTCAGCACACCGCTCCTGCGTCTCTTCCAGAAAGGGGTGGCGGGAATGCACTTTACTCCCTCCAGCATATAAGGGTTCTTGCTGAGGCCGTCCGATATGTAGTTAAGTCCCAGCTTCTTGCATGCCCTTAATGTATTCCTGTCATAGGAATGATTGGGCGCTGCGAAGACCTCGGTGTCGCATCCGTTCTGGGCAAGAAAATGCTTGCCCTCTCTTAATTTCTTAAGCTGTGCATCATATGACATGCCGGCATATTCCGTGGGAACATCACCTGAGATTATCCCAAGGCTCTTACCGGTAGCAAGGTGATATGTTCCGTGCATCGCAATGCCCCAGCCTTCCGCCTTCAGTTCTCTGATAAGTGACCAGAAATCCCTGTCAACGGTGCTCTTTACAAGCTTGGGATCTCTGTTTTCGGGAATAACACACAGCAGGGGCTTGATCCCCATCTCGTCGAAGAATTTCCTGAATATATCGAACTTCTGTCTGTCCATGGTGGGACAGATATCCTCAAGACGTACGACAATGGGATGATTGTATTTTCTGCTCATAATATGCCCTTTCACTCATACGTGGACCGGCCGGTCCACAGCCAATAAGAAACAATTAACGCAGCATTCGGGTAAACGAAAGATAAATTTACCCACAATTATATGTATTATATGATTTTTTGGGGATTTAGGCAACTTTCAGAGCCATCCGAAGACACATTTTCCGCAAAGATCATGGCCGGAAGCCAAAGCATATGAGAATAAAAAAACGGACCCTCATTCAAGGATCCGTATCTTCAAGAGCTGATGACCAGAATCGAACTGGTGACCTCCGCCTTACCAACGGGTAAAAATGCTTTGTCCATTTTTTCATAAATTGCCGCAAATTCAAGTTTTATGCAGTCTGCAGCAATTCATTGTTTTATCCCGTTTTTTGTTTTTTTATATGTTTTTACAATTTTGTTAGCCAAATGTTAGCCAAAAACGAACTGCCGAACTCACATCTAAAAACTGTTAGGCATTGTAATCTTTATGCTGATACAAAACAGTCAGGTTATCCCCAAAAACCTTTGTCTTCTGCATCCAGTATAAAATATCTCCGCCATAAACCGCTTTGTCCTTCTTGAAAAAAGACACCACGCAACAATACTCAGGGTTCTCTTCCCTATGTTTTAGGAAAATATATACCGTATCCGAATCTCCCTTAAATTGACTCTCTATAATATAGTCGGCATTGATCAGTGATGCCATATGTGGCTGGTTTCTTGTAGTAAATACTCTGATAATATTGTCAGTATCTATATATTCCTCCAGAAACCTTAGCGAGCTTATTCGACTTTGAATGTCTTTATCCGGAACCGGATTCACATAAAATCTGCTATTCTCAAGTCTTGAATCGGTTATCCTTTTCTTATAAATGATATCATCCAATGTCTTCTTTCTGTTTCGCGGAATATCAATATCCTTTAAATACTGTAATCCTGTCAGATGATAAAAGTCTTCATCACGGAAATCTACTCTTAACTCCAATAGTTTTCTATTCCTCGACAGTATGAATTTGTACTCATATCTTGATAAAGCAACATATTTTGCAGCCGCTTCATATATTTTATCCATGCTATAATATCCTTATCATGACAAAAAGCCCTACATTCCTGCAGGGCTTTGTCATCACTCTAAGCAACTTTCTTTCGCCGAAGCTAAGATGGGCTATGGTAAGTTGCCACCTTTGTAAACCTCCATGTTCACCGCTTCCCATCGCGGATTCCACTTCATCGGCATATAAAGCATTTTTACGAGTGTGCTTCTCGGGAAGTCACCTTCCGATAATATTATCGGAAAAGCACTGCAAAAAGTCAATAGTATTCAAATATGTTTTTTCATCCGAATCAGATTAGGAACTAGCTGCAAAACAAAATATTCCTGAGAACATCCGCAGCGACTTTATCCATACTCTTTAAGGCATGCCCATATATATCGAGTGTAACACTGGGATTTGCATGTCCAAGCCGCTCTGCTATAGTTTCGATATTTACATTCCTGCCTATAAGCATTGTTGCATGAGTGTGACGCAGATCATGAAGCCTAATAATTGGAAGCTTTTCCTCAGGGTCAGAAACAGAAGAATTATACAGTTTTAAGAAATCAACAAATTTCTTCGACGGAGTATCAATATACATAATTGATCCAATCGAATCATCGGTTCTGATAAAGATATAATTCTTGTCGAATTCCTTACCACGATATCCCGTCCATTTTGAACCAACAGAAAGCGATAATTCCCTCTGCTGATTTTTCCATTCTCTTAACCTATCAAAGCATTCCGGAGGAAGAGTAATCCTCCTGATTGAAGCCTTTGTTTTAGGTTTTTTAATGATTATTCCACCCGACCTGGTCTTTGATGCAGCTTTATTTATATCTATCTCATATTTTTCAAAATCTATATCCTTCCAGGTAAGCGCAATCATCTCACCCCGTCTGAAGCCGGAATTCAGGGCTATCATATAAAAAACTTGAAACTGATAAGGCAAGGTTATCGGATACTCATAGTCGGGTACTGTATATTTCTCTCCGGTTTTTCTCAGGACCCTCGTATGACCTTTTCGCACAACCATATATGTACGTGGTGTAGGATAGAAACCATTGTCGATACCAGCTGCCCAACCATAATTGCTATTACCACCATCAGAACCCAGTTCAGGATCCATACCTGAATATTTGGTGAAAGTGAAGACCGAAGACATTCCGTCTTCTTCCATCTCATTATAAATAGCCTGAAGATGTACTGGGGATATTTTTCCAATAACAAGGTTTCCAATAACAGGCACAGCCCTCCGTTCAAGATTATACTCGTAATCTTCACGGGCACGGATTGTCAGATCTTTATATGTTTGGTCACATTTCCAATACTGTATCACATCGCAAAACGTCAGCCTATCTCCCTCAATGTATTTTCCTTCTTTTATCTTATTCTCAAATTCAACAGCAAAGGCCTGCACCTCCTTTTCAGCCTTTGACGGAGCTGATGAAGTCGGCTTAAATGTTGTCGTTTTAATAATCTGTTTTCCTTTTTGATCTCTTCCGAGAGAAATAGTTATCTGATAGTTATTTCCTCGTTTTTTTATGCTCGCCATCTTTTATCCTCAAAAAATCAGATCAGTTTTGGTATAGTATCACTATCATCACATGAGGTCCGTATTACCTTCTCATCTAATACAGTCATCTGGGCAGGATCAACCAAGATTATAGATACAAACAAATTAAGTATCGGAAATGATTTATCTGACAATTTCCTGAATTTCTGCTCATCAGTAGTTACAAATGATATTTTATCCCCCGCATTTTCCATTGCTCGAAACACAATATGGGAACATTCCTCTATCGAAGCAGGTTCTTGATAATGCATTACCGCAAATGGCTTCTCAACCATATATATGAATGCCCAACGCTGAATGGGTTGCTCATATATGGATACCAGAAAATCCAGTTCAGAGGTATTGGGAGTCGAATTTTTATCCTCTCCTCTCCATTTATATCCATGCATTGCAAGAGCATTTGTAATCGTCCCGGTAATACGATTTATATTCTGTTCTACCAGCATGGATTTTCTATCATAAATATCCGTCACTGAGTCATAATATCGCACCATACGTCCGTCATAAGATCGAGTTAGTTTTTCTTCTTCACTTAATCTTCGTATTAATTTTTCATTCCATATAAAGTTTTCCGGATTATATCCGGATGCTAAAAGCAGCTCTTCAATAGTGACTCCATTAGCTGATACCAATGAAATCTTGAGTAAAGTAGATGGAGTAAGCGGATGATCCATCTTCCCGCTTAAATAGCAATTCAAATAACTTTTGTTCATTCCTATTTCTTTTGCAAATTCGTTCTGTTGACGATCACCCTTAGCCTTCGATAGAACCATTGAAAATTCGCGACCATCAAATCCATAATCCGTTTCAACTTTTCTACTCATAATGATCTCCTTATTTGAAATCGATATTTGGATTATAACACGTTAATTCAAATAATGAAACATAAAATTACGCAAAAATAGATAAAAACCTCTTTTGAAAGTTTTATTTATATGTTGACAGTTTTATTTATAGATAATAAAATAAATCTGAACCAAATAAATGAAACATATGTTCATTCAAAGAAAGAGAGGTAAAAAAATATGATTACAGACACCATCCCCGAAATGCTTACCATTAAGGAGACAGCTGAACGTTCAGGGTTATCCTACGACTCCATTCGCAAAAGGTGCCTAAGAGGAGAAATCGTCTGCATACGTAATGGCAGGAAATTCTTCGTGAATTGGGAAAAATTCGTCGAATATCTGAACACCGGCATCACAGTAACCGATAATATCTAAACAAATGAAAGGAAAGATATGAACGATACAAAAGAAAAAGCTGTTCTTGATTCAGCTGCGGCAACAGCTGAAGAACAGCTTCTTTCGTCTAACGACAATAGTATTATAACAAAATCTCATTATGGAGACAACATAAACCAAGTTGTCTCTTCTTCATGTCAGTCAGCCCTGGAAACATTTACTGTGTCCGAGTTACTAGATATGTCTTTCAAACCTAAAATCCCGGTTGTAGATGGAATAATCAACCCGGGAACTTATATTTTTGCCGGCGCTCCCAAAGTAGGAAAATCTTTTCTCATGCTTCAGTTTGCATATCATATCGCAAAGGGAATACCACTTTGGAATTATCCTGTACGTCAAGGATCCGTACTATACCTTGCATTGGAAGACGATTACTCCAGACTTCAGCAAAGAGTTGCCAGAATGTTTGGAGAGGAAGGAAATGAAAACCTACATTTGGCTACAAAATCCAAAACCATCAAAGATGGCCTGATAGAAGAAATGACAAATTTTGCGCAGAAATACCTTGATGCCAGATTAATAATTATCGATACCCTTAAGCGTGTCAGAGAATATGATGATGCTCCCATTAGTTATGCCTCAGACTATGACATCATGAAACCTCTAAAGGATTTTAGTGATCAGACTGGTATATCGATAATAATAGTTCACCACACCAGAAAAATGGCCGCTGATGACATTTGTGAAACCATTTCCGGAACAAATGGGCTGTTCGGAGCTGTAGATGGAGCACTAATACTTCACAAGAGCAAACGCACTGACACTGAAGCTATTCTTAATGTTATCGGAAGAGACCAGCAGGAACTTGAATTGACTCTTGAAATGGAATCCGAAACATGCATATGGAACAAAGTTAAATCCGAAACTGAATTGTTTCCTGTAAAGCCTGATCCGATTCTTGTTGAAATCTCGCAATTCATTACTATTGAGAATCCATGCTGGGAAGGCACAGCATCAGAACTTATTGAAGCCGTACCTAATATCCAATACTTAATAAAACCAAATACACTTGTCAGAAAACTTAACATCCATCGTTCTGGCCTATACAAGGATTTCGGAATTCTCTACGAACCTTTGCAAAGGTCCAGCGAAAGAAAGATTTTCAGATTATCTCTTACATTCGATGATTCCTCGAATCCATCATATGACTAATATGTCGATTATGACGATTGTTAAGGTTACGTCATTAAATACTGATATATCGTCATACGTGCGGTATAAAAGTAATCGTCATCATCGTCATTACAGTCACTGTGCATTTCAGAATAATCAAAAAAGCAGGAGGATATGTTAGTGTATCGACATAATAAGATTACTAAAGAAGATATTGCAAATAAAATCCGCCTCAATAATCTTCTTACAGACGAGAATATCAGTGAAACCGATCGAATAATCATAAGAGCATTCATAAATATTATTTTCGACATGCTTAACTGCAAGGAAGAATTAATACATTTCGAATTATTTCACTGTTATGTACGAGCTGAAGGAGTAAAAGAAAATTTTTCTTTAATCGGGTATAAAGAGATCCTATATTCCCTGGATGAAGTTCACAAGAACTGGTCTTCTATCACAAATGAGACTTTCTTCGAATATGCAAAGAAATATCTTTATGACTCAGTTGGTTACTTTATCCGAAGAAGATATCGATAATAGCGGAGTATGAAATGGCAAAAAAACGCGTAACAAACCATACCGGCAGAGTTTCGAAAAAGACCGGTAAGCCCTATAGTCCCAAACATAATGACAGGGATTTTGATACAGAAAATGCAAAAAACATCATTGAAGAACGTACATCTGAGAACATAAATTGGAGATGGACAGATGAACTGACACAGGTTCAAAAGGATCATATTTCTCTGGCAGTAGGTAAATGTGTTTCCGAAATGAAAAATGAAGATGTAGAGCAACTCTTCTATGAATTAAACTATTCGGAGTGGCTCGCAGATCAGAACGAAAAACACATCAAATCCCGTCACACAGAACGTATTAAAACCATGGAACAGATCAGGACAAACAAAAACTATTGTCCTGAAGAAGATGATCTTCAGATCGGTAAATTATCAGATGAGAGAACAGATCCTGAAATACATGATAAATGCATCGAAGAATATATACGGTTTCTTAATGAAGAATACGGATCTCATCTTCACATACTTGACTGGAATACGCATAAGGATGAAGCCGGAGTAACACACACGCAGGTCAGATGGGTATGGGATTATACAGATGAAAACGGGTTACTGCGTATCGGTCAAGACAAAGCCCTTGAAGCTCTCGGATTTGATCTTCCGATTCCCGAAGGTACAATATTAAAAGATCAAGACGGAAATATTCTTTATGAAAGGGACAAAAAAGGTAATATAAAGATCGACAAGGAAACAGGAACTCCTATACCACAAACTGCAAAGCGAAGCCGGTTCAACAACCGCAAAATGCCCTTCTCTGCAAGAAACAGAGAAAAATGGCTCGATATATGCGAAGCCCACGGTATTGATGTTGAAAGGGAAGCTGACAAAGAGGCAAAATATGGCCGCGATCTTGAAGAAGTCATTAATGAAAACAAAACCATCGAAAAAAAGAATGAATCTCTAAAAAAAGAAGAATATTCTCTGGAAGAAAAAATACAAAATCTCGAGGTAAAAGAAACATTTCTAAATACAAACATATCATCACTTGAAATTCAGAAAAAAGATCTCGAAGATGATGTAAAAAGGCTGTGGGAAATCGTCGATATAATTGACAAACAGACTGATAAAAAGAGTAATGACAAAACTACGCCAGAACTACTTACGGAAGAAAAAATCAAAGCTATAAAAATAGAGGAACCTATAGTAGGACACAGATCTCAAATTCTGATACAAAAAGAGGATTTCAAAAACTTAAAACACACTGCCCTCCAAGTTCAAAAACTAAAAAGATCGATCATCAAACCGCTTCAAGATATTATAGATTCTCTCAAGAAAAAGATCAGTGATCTTATTGAAAAATTAAAAATAAAAGATAACACTATCGATAAGCAGAAAAAGGAAATTTCCACGCTTAACCAACAGATTAATATTTTAAAAGAACACAGCGCAAATGACAGTTCAAGGGCAACAAATTATCAGAGATATACCGACTACTGCAGAGGTATATGCCGTGAAGCAGGCATAAAAATTTTGACTCCGAATGAATTCATATATGGTCATAAAAAAGATAGAGATCAGAGTCACGGCAGGTGACCACTCCAACAAAATACCTTGGCGGTCTGTGTCATGTAGTACCCCGTACTCCTTGTCGCAAGCGACAAGGGTACAACCGGGGCTCTCCGAGGGGTCTCTTAGGGCTTGCAGCCCTGCCGACAGCAGCCCGCTCCCAGTGAAAAGAACACAAAAATCCCTCAACGGGATTTTAATGTTTTTTCACCGGCGCAGAAGAATAGTCTTCTGCGAAAACCATCCTCGGGAAGCATCTTCCCGACATCATGCATTCCCTCTCAAAAAATAACATAGATTCCTTACTGAAATCTATGTTATTTTTTTCTCACACTATCAATCTTCCCATCTCTGATCCGCACAATCCTGTCTGCCTTAGCCGCGATTTCTTCGTTGTGCGTGATCATCACAAGGGTCTGCCCATATCTACGGCAAGTCTCAAGGAAAAGCGATAGTACCTTTTCACTTATCTCAGAATCCAGATTACCCGTAGGTTCATCAGCAAGTATAATGGTCGGTTTATTTGCAAGAGCTCTTGCAATCGCAACTCTCTGCATCTGCCCACCTGAGATTTGTGAAGGAAGTCTCTTCTTAAGATCGGCTATCTCAAGTCCCTTTTCGATTTCCTCAAGATATTCCTTATCTATCTCGCCTTCATCAATAAGTACCGGCATCTCGATATTCTCCTGTACGGTAAGTGCCGGAAGCAGATTGAATGACTGAAATACAAAGCCAACCGTTTTACGCCTGTATTTTGCCAGTTCCTGATCTGAATATTCAGATATATCAGCACCATCGATGATCACAGATCCCTTAGTCGGACTGTCCAGGCCTCCAAGTATATGGAGCAAAGTACTCTTTCCGGATCCGCTGGGGCCTAGGATTGCCAGGAATTCGCCCTTCTCGATCACTGCCGAGAGACCGTTTAACGCAAAAACCTCATTCTGTCCCTGCTTGTAGATCTTGTATAAAGATTTCAATTCAACATAACTCATACCCCATCACTCCTGTCTTGTCAGCATTACGATATTTTTAGAAAATTCGTGATTGCCTTTCAGATAACAGATCAGATAATTGACTGCATAGATTGCTGCCCCAGTGGCAACTGCCACAAGTGTCACATTCAATTTATTAACCTTACCGGCAATATCCATCAACCGGCAGGTAAGCGGCACGCTTAGTATAACTCCGGCAAGCACTGCCACCCCTGTAACAGCAACAACCTCGATAACGATCAGTTTAACTATGTTCTTCCTATCCATCCCCATGGCTCTCATGATCCCGTATTCACGAAGACGCATGCTTATATTGATACTTACATTACACAGGATATTAACGACCGCCATAAATCCGACACAGACTGCAACATATATAAATGAATAAGTTACTCCCTTAGCCTGTAATAATATCTCCGACTTCTTATCCTTAAGATCAGAATAATAAAGATTCACTTCGATTGCTTCCAGATAGGATCTGATCATGTCCAGAGCATCCTTTTTATCAGAAGTGACTATATATAATGTGTTATAGCCATATTCTCCGAGAAGTTCCCTGCCGGCAGCTTCATTCATTATGATCGTCAGGCTGTCCTTTCCACTCAACGCATCTTCTGTATAGGGATCAACCGTAACAGAAGCAAGTATCGGAATGCATATTTCTTTACCATCTGCTGTATAGATCACTGCTTTCTCACAGGGAGTATTCTCACTATTAAGTACCTGAAGATATAACGGTTGTTCCTGTACTCCACCCGGATCAATGTCATTATCCCGGCATACATCCATGAACATCTCGTCATCATAGATCCTTGTCATGACATAGTCATTTCCCTCGGGATCTGCATGCACATCATCCACTGAACGTCTGCAGCACTTAATTCCTGTCACAGAATCGAAAGACTTTATCTCTTCCACATCTTCTGCGGAAATATATTCCCCGTCATAATCGTTATAGAATTCCAGATCATACAGATTATATTTTCTAAGCGCAGCATTATCAAAAACATCAGTGCATAATACAATTGAAGATACAGTACATAGTAAGAGCACCAGCATAAAAACCGTGAATGAAGTGTAAAACGTACGACCCTTTCCCCTCATCGCATTTCTTCTTCCAATGGATCTGATGATAGAACGTCCCTTTAATTCACGGTTTATCTTTCTAATCTTCTCATCTCCGTGATACTTAACAGCGTCCACAGGTGAAGTTCGCATAATCTTGATCATGATCATAAGATTGACAACAGATATTATGATGCATATAAACAGAAGACCTGATGCAAAAATCATCGGGCTGAAATGCCATGTCATATCGATATCATAGCCGATCCCCAGCAGTAGATTATCCATAAGAAGCTGTCCAAATACAGACTCAAGAATGCTGTATAGCCCCAGTGCCAAGGCTGATACAAAGATAAGATACAGGAGCACGCTGAGCATAAGAGCTG
>CACWJQ010000015.1 GCA_902761225.1 uncultured Lachnospiraceae bacterium
CATATGCGGGATAAGTAATAAGATCCGGAGTCCAGTTCGTCACTAAAACAGCTTCAACTTTGTTTAATGAAAGAACAATATTCTCTTCATCGTCCAGATCACTAAAGAATCCTTGTACCCCCTCAGTTCCATCATAATAAGACATTGAAATCACGCTTCTACTCGGCGTTGCAGAAGCAAATAATCCTGTACTGACGTTTTCATTTTCGGAATTTGATACATTACGTCCGCATCCCGAAACGGCAAAAATCAAAAATGTGACTAGAACAGATATTCCTCTATACCTATTTTTCATCATAAACCATCCCTCATTTATATACCTTCAGTTCTGAATCCATAGTCGAAACAAGCATAACTGCATGTTCTAGGTATCGCTCAGCTATGATTTTACATTCCTCTGCCTGACTCTTCTTAAAGAATCCAAGAGGTTTTCCGTTTTTCCCGGTTCAGAAATCGCCTGATACGAAAGAATTATAACGCTCGAATCATCTCCATAAAATATATAACGAATATAAAATCGGACAAAATTCTTTTAAATCATATGTCAATATATTCATATCCCATAAGCCCATTATATGCTCAAGAAGGGCTTTTAATATCTTTCCCCGTATTTTTTCCCAAGTAACATTTAAATGCGGTTTATTTTGCCGTATAAGGGCATTAAAACCTCATTCATTCAGAGGAACCTTTCAATCATGCATGAATATGTTAGCCAATTGTTAGCCAAAAAACATTAAATAGGGATTTTTTGCAAAGAATAGATAGAAATAAAAAATCCCGAAACCCTTGATATTACTAGGTTTCGGGAAAGAGCTGATGACCAGAATCGAACTGGTGACCTCCGCCTTACCAAGGCGACGCTCTACCGACTGAGCCACATCAGCGTAGCGAGGGGGAGATTCGAACTCTCGACACCGCGGGTATGAACCGCGTGCTCTAGCCAACTGAGCTACCTCGCCTCAAAAAAAATGGAACCAATAGGGCTCGAACCTATGACCCTCTGCTTGTAAGGCAGATGCTCTCCCAGCTGAGCTATGATTCCATTTTGCCATCGGCTTTTTGCCGACAAAGGCTATTTTACATACTCAAGGCATTATTGTCAACAAAAAAATTCCGATTTTTTAAATTATTTTTTTGCCCCTGAAAAATGCCGTAAAACAGGGCGATTCACGCACACAGCCGAATCGCCCCTGCCATAAAAAACATTATATTTTGGGATCACATACGGTCGGGTGCGGAGAAGCCCAGCATGTCGATACAGGTCTCCAGCATGTCCTTTGTAAAGCTTATAAGAGCGATGTACTGGCCCTTCTTTTCCTCATCCTCCTCGGCGAGGATCTTGGTCTCGTGATAGAAGGAATTGAGTGCATTGGCAAGATCATATACAAAGGCACAGATCCTGTGAGGTGCAAGCTCAGCCTCGGCTCCTTCCATAACCTGGGGGAAGGATGCGAGAACCTTCATCAGATCCTTCTCATAGGAATTGACGGGCACTCCGAGCTTATGGGATGCGATATCGCCTCCCTGTGCCTCGTATTTTGCAAGGATGGACTTGATACGCACGATGGTATAGAGGATATAGGGGCCTGTATTTCCTTCGAAGGAGATGAATCTCTCCATGTCAAATACATAATCCTTAACCGCCTGATTCGACAGGTCTCCGTAGAGAAGGGCTGACAATCCTACGATATCAGCTGTCTGTCTTGCCTCGGCATCATCGATATCCTTATTCTCTTTAATCTTGGAATACATCTCATTCTGAATATCATTGATGAGATCTTCCAGACGCATTACACCGCCGTCACGGGTCTTGAAGGGCTTGCCGTCCTTGCCGTTCATGGTACCGAATCCGATGTGCGAAAGAGTAACCCTGTCGGATACAAGGCCTGCCTTGATGGCGGCCCTGAACACCTGCTCAAAGTAAAGGTCCTGACGCTTGTCGGTGATATATATGATCTGTGCGGGATCGTACTTTGCAACACGCTCCTTGATGGTCGCAAGATCGGTAGTATTGTAGAGGCTCGCTCCGTCGGATTTTACGACTATGCAGGGAGGTATCTCCTTGGTATCGGTATCCTTCTTGACATCGATGACAATGGCACCGTCGCTTTCGTATGCAACGCCGCTTTCCTTCATCTCCCTTACCATATCGGGGATCAGATACTGAACTGAGCTCTCTCCGTTCCAAAGGTCGAACTCAACATGAAGCTTCTCGTAGATACGCTTCATATCGGATACGGATACATTTATGATATGATCCCACAGTGCTCTGTATCCCCTGACTCCGGACTGAAGCTTGAGTGTCGCCTCAAGTGCCCTTGCATTGTAATCCGGATCCTCCTTGCTCTTCGCAGAGGCTGTAGGATATATCTCCTCCAGATCCTTTACTGTAAAGGGAGGCTCCTTGGGATACTCTCCGGTAAATGTCTCGTCAAAATAGGGAAGATCAGGCTGCCTTTCCTGAATCTCAGTCATAACAAGGCCCATGGGCTTTCCCCAGTCTCCCATATGGACATCACCGATAACATTGTGTCCCATGAATTTCAGGATACGCTTGATGCTCTCTCCTATTATCGCAGGGCGGAGATGTCCCACGTGAAGAGCCTTAGCGATGTTGGGTCCGCCGTAATCAACGATTATTGTCTTAGGATCCGAAAGGATCGCACCGAACTTGGGATTCCCGGACATATCCGCAACATATCTGTAGATGAAATCAGAGCTTATGTTCATGTTGATGAAACCGGGCATTACAGCTTCCACGGATTCAAATACCGGGCTTTCCTTAAGAATCTCCGCCACCGCATTTGCAATGTTTATGGGAGCACATTTCTGCTCCTTTGCAAGTGCCATTGCTCCGTTGCACTGGTATTCGCACAGATCGGGGCGGTTAGATACCGACACCCTTCCTGCTTCTTTCTTATATCCTGCCTTTTCAAAGGCAGCTCCCACTTCTTCTGTCAGAAGATCAAGTAATTTCTTCATCAAAAACTCCTGTTCAAATATTTACCTCATAGCCGACATCAGGATACTTATGGCTATCATAACCACTGCAAGCGCGATCCTTATGATGACCACTACCAGAGCCGCTACAGTCAGGCCGCTCGCCTTCCTGTTCTGCTGTTTTGCTTTTGTAATATCTATCATTGCAAAAACAAGACCAACAATAGGAATGAGAACACTGAATATCAGTGCCATTAACGGGTAGAGTTTATCAGGTGGAACGGCACTTCTGGTACCGGGAGTATATGAACCGATCCCGGACCCGGGCTCTGTAACTCTTATCACGATGCCCATGACTCCCTTTGATACAAATACCTTCACTGCCCTCCCGTCACCGGGAACACATATGGAGCGGTATTCCGTCATCCCTCCGGAAGTCACAACAATGGTATGGTATCCGGGGGGCACATCCTTAGCCACCACTTCTCCGCTTCTGATGATAAAGCCCAGATTACTCTCAGCCAGTTTTATGGATATATCATCCGGACCGACGCTTTCATTGGTAACCACCAGATTGTAGAAATCATCGCCTCTCTGGCCTTCATCTATCAGCCGTTCATATCCGCAATACTCACATACCTGCTTATTTCCCTTGATCTTTAACGCAGCTCCGCAATTTGGACAATTCATTTTCTATTCCTCATCGATCAGATTACGGGGTTAACAGTTTCCACTTATCGGATTATAACCGAATTATGCATATTATGCATCTAAACAGTGTAAATTGGCAACTAACTCTTGCGGGAATAAATGCATCCGCAGTAGTTCTGCCTGTAGAGGTCATACTCCTTAGACAATTCTATGGAACGCAGATATCCGTTTCTCTTCTTAAAATCAGAAGGAAGATATTTCATTCCCGTCTCTTCTTCGATCTTCATCCCGATCCTGTTTATCGCATCAGAATCCTTAAGAGGTGAAAGGGTCAGGGTTGTGGCAAAACAGTCAAAGCCTCCCGCATCAAGTGCCGCCATTGCAGTCCTTCGCATTCTCAGCTCATAACACTTATGACATCTGGGACCTCTTTCAGGACATTCCTCAAGCCCTTTTGCCATTTCGTAAAAAGAATCCGGATCATGATCCGCATCAAGGATCTTAATTGGAACCACGCCTTTCTTCTCACTGTTATAGGCATCGATAAGTCTTATCTGTTCTTCCTTCCTCTTCAGATACTCAGCTTCATCCCCTATATTGGGATTGTAATAATACACCGTGATATCGCACCTGTCACACAACCTCTCTATGCATGCACTTGAACAGGGAGCACAGCAGGAGTGAAGAAGGATGGCGGGAGCAAAACCCGGTACATCTCCCTTTTTCAACAGTTCACCCAGTATCTCTTCCATTAACTTGTCATAATTGACTGCATTACTCATGATCAAAGATCTTCCGTGCGATCACATGTCTGACCGCTCATATAGAATGTTTGTGTTCACTGAACCTGACGCTGACTCTTACAAATAGGGCCGGGAACCATCTGATTCCCGGCCGCCTTATCTTTTTATCTGAAGTACTTAACTCCGGATTCGAAGATCTTAAGATCCTGTTCTCCGTAGATGTTGACTGCAACGCCTTCGCCGATACGCTCGGAGTGGCACATCTTACCGAGGACTCTTCCGTCGGGTGAAGTGATACCCTCGATACATCTGAAGGAGCCGTTGATGTTGTAGTACTCATCCATTGAAGTGTTGCCTTCGGGATCGGAGTAGACCGTTGCAACCTGACCGTTCTTAAACAGTTCATCGAGTACGCTCTCAGGAGCTATGAAACGTCCCTCACCGTGTGATGCAGGGTTTGCATACACATTTCCGAGACCTGCCTCCTGCAGCCAGGGGCTCTTATTGGAAACAACCTTGATATATGCCATCTTGGAGATATGTCTGCCGATGGTATTAAATGTCAGGGTAGGTGACTCGGCGGTCTGGCCTGTGATCTTACCGTTAGGAACAAGACCAAGCTTGATGATAGCCTGGAATCCGTTACAGATACCGAGGACAAGTCCGTCACGCTTATCGAGCATTTCCTCTACAGCTTCCTTGATCGCTGCATTCCTGAATGCTGTGGCGAAGAATTTTGCCGAACCGTCAGGCTCATCACCTGCTGAGAATCCGCCGGGGAACATGATCATCTGTGCCTGTGAGATGGCCTTTCTGAATTCATCAACAGACTCTCTGATATCTGCTGCGGTAAGGTTTCTGAATATCCTTATATCCGCATTTGCCCCTGCTCTCTCGAAGGCCTTGGCAGAATCATATTCACAGTTTGTTCCGGGGAATACAGGAATGAATACGGTGGGCTTTGCAACCTTATTCTTACATACATATACTTCCGAAGCCCTGTACTCGGGAACCTCTACCTTATCCTTATCATCCGTTGATACCGAATGGAATACTCCCTCAAGAGTACCGCACCATGCAGCCTTCATATCATCATATGAAACCCTGCTTCCGGCATATTCGAATCCGGAGCTTATGACTTCACCGATAACGCTTACGCCATCGATCCCGTCAAGCTTTGAGATCATATCTGCGGGAACCTCGGCAACGATATTGCCGAGACCGTTTCCGAAGACTGTCTGCGCCTCAACACTGTCATCGATCCTTGCACCGAGTCCGCAGCCCATTCCCATCTTGGCTACAGCAGCTGCAAGTCCCTTGGAATCAAGGGCATATGCACTTACGACAGCCTTGTCTGAGATCAGCTTATAAACTGAATCGTAGAGCCTTAGAACCTGGGCATATACAGGCTTCTTATCCGCATCCTTCTCAATGGTAAAGAGAACAAGCTTATTGCCTGCAGCCTTAAGCTCGGGAGTGATCACAGTCTTAAGACTTGATATATCAACGGCAAAGGATACAAGTGTGGGAGGAACATCTATGTCTCCGAAGGTTCCTGACATTGAATCCTTACCGCCTATGGACGGAAGTCCGTATCCGATCTGCGCATCGAAGGATCCGAGGAGTGCCGCAAAGGGCTGGCTCCATCTTGCAGGTCTTGCATCCATGCGTCTGAAGTATTCCTGGAATGTGAGTCTTACCTTACTTACATCTCCGCCGTTTGCAGCGATACGTGCAAGGGACTCGGTAACGGCATAAATAGCACCGTGGTAAGGTGACCAGCTTGAAAGGTAGGGATCGAAGCCGTAGCTCATCATGGTAACCGTATCAGTCTTGCCCTCGAGAACAGGAAGCTTGGCGATCATTGCCTGCTCTTCGGTAAGCTGGTATTTTCCGCCGTAAGGCATTACGACCGAACCTGCTCCGATGGAGGAGTCGAACATCTCAACAAGACCTTTTTGTGAGCACTCGTTGAGATCTGAAAGGGTGTCGGTAAGTGCCTTGCCGTAATCCTTATTCTTAACATCCTCAGCCACAGCATCAAGAGCATACTTATCAAAGTAAGAATCAGCGGAAGGTGATTCAACCTCTACCTGAGTCTCCTGATGTGCTCCGTTGGTATCAAGGAATGCTCTTGCGATGTTGACAACATCAGTGCCTCTCCACTGGAGACGGAGTCTTGGCTCTTCGGTAACAACAGCAACCTCGACAGCTTCGAGATTCTCTTCGCCCGCATACTTAAGGAATTCCTGTACGTCCTTAGGAGCTACGACAACAGCCATTCTCTCCTGGGATTCGGAGATGGCAAGCTCTGTTCCGTCAAGTCCCGCATACTTCTTGGGAACCTTGTCCATATTCACAACAAGACCGTCGGCAAGCTCTCCGATGGCAACGCTGACACCGCCCGCACCGAAGTCATTACACTTCTTGATGAGTCTGGTGACTTCAGGGCGTCTGAAGAGTCTCTGTATCTTTCTTTCCGTAGGTGCATTACCCTTCTGGACCTCGGCACCGCAGGTATCGATGGACTTTACATTGTGAGCCTTGGATGAACCGGTAGCTCCGCCGATACCGTCACGTCCTGTTCTTCCTCCGAGAAGGATGATGATATCTCCGGGATCTGAATTTTCCCTGATGACGTTCTTCCTGGGAGCGGCACCCATTACGGCACCGATCTCCATACGCTTTGCAACGTAATCGGGATGGTATACTTCCTTGACATATCCTGTGGCGAGACCTATCTGGTTACCGTAGGATGAATATCCGCTTGCAGCGGTACGTACCAGTTTCTTCTGGGGAAGCTTGCCGGGAAGCGTCTCTGATACGGGCCTGGTAGGATCTGCAGCACCGGTGACACGCATTGCCTGATATACATATCCTCTTCCCGAAAGGGGATCTCTGATAGCTCCGCCGAGACATGTTGCAGCGCCTCCGAAGGGCTCGATCTCAGTAGGGTGGTTATGGGTCTCGTTCTTAAAGAATACGAGCCACTCTTCCGTCTCTTTCTTACCGTCCTTCTCAATCTCAACAGGAACCACGATGGAGCAGGCATTGATCTCGTCGGACTTCTCTTCGTCTTCGAGCTTGCCTTCCTTTCTCAGACGCTTTGCAGCGATGGTTCCCAGATCCATAAGACATGAGAACTTGTCGGGGCGGTCTGCGAAAAGGTCCTTTCTGGTATTCATATACTCTTCGAAGGACTTCTCAAATGCTGCCTTATATGCACCCTCGTCGAACTTCACTCCGGTGAGCTCGGTGGAGAAGGTGGTGTGGCGGCAGTGATCCGACCAGTATGTATCGAGAACCCTGATCTCGGTAACGGTGGGATCACGGTGCTCGTCGTTCTTAAAGTAATTCTGGATGTGAAGGAAATCCTTGAAGGTCATTGCAAGTCCGAGTGAATCATAGAGCTTCTTAAGCTCATCCTCGGGAGCATCTGCGAATCCTTCAAATGTCTTAACATCATCGGGCTCCGGATAATTCACCACGAGGGTATCGGGCTTATCCATTCCCGCCTCTCTTGAATCAACGGGGTTGATAAGGTATCCCTTGATGCGCTTGAATCAACGGGGTTGATAAGGTATCCCTTGATGCGGTCGAACTCATCATCCGTTATATCCCCAACCACAGCATAGCATACTGCCGTACGGATGATAGGATCCTCGTTCTCGTTAAGGAATCTTACACACTGAACAGCGGAATCGGCTCTCTGGTCGAACTGTCCGGGAAGGAACTCAACAGAGAACACCTTATTTCCTGCATCTGCAGGAAGCTCCTCCTTGTAGAGATCATCCACAGGAGGCTCTGAAAATACGGTCCTGCATGCATCCTCAAAGGTAGAATCGGAGATATTCTCGGAATCGTATCTGATGAATACCCTGATATCCTCGATCTTAATACCGAGGAAATTCCTGATATCATGCCTCAAATGCCTTGCCTGCACCGCATAAGGTTTTTTCTTTTCAACATAGACTCTTCTGACGCTCATAGTAATCTTGCCTTTCTTTGTTACTTTCCTTAAAAAAGGCCCCAGAAAAGTAATCCCCTTCTGAAGCCCTTTTACATTATCATCCGTTTATACGATCATGCATCTACCCCAAGAGACTGAAGAATATAAAGAATCTGTCTGTCAAAGGAATCAGGTGAAACACCCAGTGTCAGAGCAGTTGTCTTCATTCCCTCGAGCACATAGACTATGTTCAGCGCGGCTGTGAGAGGGTCATCACATACGAACTCTCCGCTCTCTACGCCTATCTCGATCAGCTTGCATATCATCTTGACATTGCTGTCGAATTCCTTCTTGTAGACATTATCGCCCTTGGAAGGTCTTAAGTCAAAATAGAACTCGTAATATGCACGGTTCAGGTTGCCCTTCTTCCTGAACAGTTCCTTCTTCTCTTCCTGAAGGAAAAGAAGGAGAATATCCGCCGCAGTGGCATCGTCACTGATCAGCTCCGTAAAATCCTCGCGTGATTCAAACTGGGACTTCATCACATCAATGAAAAGCTCTGTGGTGCTCTCATAATAGAGATACAGACCGCCTCTTGAAATGTCGCAGGCATCGACCACATCCTTCATGGTCACGTTCTTGTAGCCTTTTTCCGCAAAAACCTTCGCTGCCACATCGATTATGTACTGCTTTTTCTGAACTGATTTGTCACCCATGGAATCCCCTGATCCTCCCGCTATAATGTGATCATATTAGTTAGACGTATTACCATCCCCGTTATACCAGAAATCAGTTATCTCTCTCATCCTGCTGACAGTCAGATAAAAGATCTGCTCCGATATTCCCTCTTTCCAGAGAGCGGCCTTGGTACGGCCACCGAGGACATATTTACTTAAGATACCGCACAGGACATCCCATTCCTTCCAGGTGGCACCGACAATGACCCTGCGTTCTTCATCGTGGGTACGGATTCCCTTTCTGGAATACACGTAAGGATAATTACGGTCCATCAGTCCGGATATGCTGCATGCCTTGATGAAAGCCATGAATTCAGATGAGAACACCGGAAATGAAAGACTGCTCTCACCGATACCGTCGCCGGAATAGGTGCTCACAACAGCTTTCTCCGTAGCCTGCTGAAGCCATGGAAGATAATCCGTAAGCGGAGTTATCTTCATTTTGTAATCCTGCATCAAAGCCCGGAGGTATTCAGATGAATCATTCATATTTCCCATGTCATTATCCCTGATACCGCATGTCCCGCTCTAATGGACAGACACTGATTATTCTACCATATTTTGGTGATTTGTACAGAGGTATCGATATCAGGTTCCGGCCACCATTTTCTTGTATTCATCGAGATCTCTTACGTACTCGCTCTCGTCATAATGAGTACTTGCAAGGACTAAGAGAACCGAATCCGGACTGAAATCATACATCTCCTTCCAGACCATGCTGGGAAGATAAATGCCGGTCTTCGGGCGGTTCAGACTGTACACGATCTCATTGCCCTCACCGTCAAGGACCTTCACCTTGCTCGAGCCTGCCACATTGATGAGCACGAACTCCGACACGCGGTTGGCGTGGCACCCTCTCACCACATCAGGGTCCGATCCATATATATAGAAAACTCTCTTGATCTCAAAGGGTATATCACTCCCCGCCTCTGCTATAACAAGATTGCCCCTGTCATCGCCTCTCTCCGGGAGCTCAAGCATCCTGACCAGATCTATATTATGCATAATCCACCTCCGTTTAAAACCTATGCACGATTATATCACACTTTCCCCGATCTGCCTTTACGTTACGCTTCTCCTCTTGTCATGAAGCTTTTTTCCGGAGCCCTGATACAGCGCAAGCATGACTGTCCCGGCAAGGGAAACAATATCGCATATCCTCCAGAAAAGCGGCACCCTGTACCCGGTCCTCACCCTGATATCAGCTCCCGCAGGAAGGTTGATGACCACCTTGCAGCCTTCGCTCCGATCATGCCGGATCACTTCACCTGTATCTGCATCCGATACCACTATATTATCCAGCGCAAAAACAGGCAGCACCACCCGTCTTTCTGCACCTCCGTTTACAAGATGATATTCCTTGATATCGCTCTCAGATGTCAGCACCTCATAGGAAAGCATATCTCCCGCAGCTGCCGCCTCTCCTCTTATGCATTCCGTGACCTCACATTCCGGATCACAGACTATGCCCGTATCCTGTGACATATACCTGTTGAGCCCTTCGGGAAAATAAGTCCAGTCCGGCCTTACAGCCATGCTCATATCCCTTTCGCTGCTTCCGTCGCTCCGGTACATATCCAGATATGACCTCGAAAAGATCACTCCTGTAAAAACAAGATATGCCCCAAGGATAATAAGCACCATATTACAGACTGTGCGCCGGATACCGCATTCAGCCAAAAGCGCGCACCCCGATACGGCAGCAAAGCAAAACAGCACATCTGCGATCTCCATGAATCTCCAGGGAAACTGCATTGCTGTAAAGAAAGAGCCGATATTTCCCAAAGCTCCCATGGAGTCCCAGGGGAAAAGACGGGATGAGATAAAGGCAGAGGCTCCCCCCAGCACAAGACATATAAGCCCTGTCTTTTCGCAAAAGGGATTCCTGCTCTTTTTAGTCAAAAGCTTCTTAATGAGAAAAAAGACCAGAAGCAGCATGCCCGCATATGCGACCGCGCCTGCCCCGAAATGCATCTCATTGGGCATCTGCATTGCATGTTCAGAGATACCGTAGACGGGGTTTACCTCGAATACCTGGAACAGGTCCAGGGCAGATTCTCCCAGTCCGCTGAACGCCGCTCTCTTTGTACTCATCCCCATTCCCACGAATGAAGCAAAAACCGGAACAAGGTAGAACGCATTTATTACAAGAAGGACCGCCGCCGAAAAGAGCAGTTCAGGCAGTTTCTTCAGTGTTTTCCTCAGGGTCATTATGCAGAACAGCACAATGAAGAAGATGCACAGAAGCACGGAAAGGATATGGCTCTGCACTACTCCGGTGGCACCGATGATAAGGGGAAGGCAGTTTCTGAAGTCCTTTTTTTCCGATGAATATATCCTGTACAGCCCGTACACTATGAGAGGAAGGAATGCCATTGCAGACAGTTCGCCGGCATCACTCCTTACATAGAGATTGCACAGCCTGTAGAAGCTGAATGTATAGATATACGTTCCGAGGATCCCCCATTTATAATGTCCGAACACTCCCCTGAAGGAATAATAGGAACATACGATGGTGACGATCCCTATGAGAACAAGATAAGAGTTATATGCCGCATAGAGGGGAGCCCCCAGAAGATAAATGAATGCCGCAGGGAGCAGCAGTATGTTGGCATAGAATATATCGATGATGTATCCGTGACCGAAATATGCACCTGACATATATCTTACGGGGAACTGTCCGCCCAGCAGTTCTTCTCCGAGAGATCCCACTCTGTACATATGGAAATCCATGTCATGTCCGAATACCGCATATGATGAAAAAAACGGCACGGAAAGGATCACTGCGGGAAGGACAAGCAACAGGAATACACATACTTTTTCTTTTGTAATATGGGAAAAATAAAAAAGAACAAGATCGATCAGCACAAAGACAAGAAGCACCGCAAGAACAGCCATTAATCTCCAGGGCCTGTATTCAGCTATGGAAACAGCATCGATCGCAGCTTCCCCGCTTCCGTTCAAGAGGATCATGGAATAGACATCTCTTCCGCCTCTTCCGATGTAAAGCCTGGACTCAGCTCTTGTCATATGATCGTAGAGAGGTACATCATCTGAATAACATGACGTGTCACCGGTCTCGTCAAAGGTTATCACCGTAACCAGGGGAGTATTTTCCGAGGAAGTGTCATAAGAAGTACTGTAATCGATATACATCTTATATATCCCGAAGGGGATATGGGTCCTGTACATACACAGACTGTACCTGTTAAGATACAGATCCCCGGGGACGGATATCCTGATAAAATGCTCCTGTGAAGGTATGACATAGCCGTCCAAAGCAGCTTCGGGAGTAAAGGCTGTCACCTCCGGAGTAAGTGAAAAGGAATAGCTCTTTCCCGTAAAAAGCACCACAGAAAGTACCAGTATCAGGATCAGTTCAGATATAAGAACATATCTGTATTTTTTCAGAAGATCCCCTGCAGTCACCTACACATCCTCTCTGTCGGTTCCGGATTCACCGGATTCTCCGCGAATCTTGCCAAGAACCTGCGCGTCTCCATCGTTGATATCAAGAAGGGTTTCAAGACTCTGAAGAAAAAGCCTCTCCCTGTGCCATCTGTTATTCTCTTCCCTGTCCATGTAAGCCTTGAAATGATCCACCTGCCAGGCTATGGCATCCGAAATGGTTATGCCCTCCGGAGCGAACTCACCCAAAAGGGTTCCTGTCTTACACCAGTAAGTAAGCTCCTTAAGAACGCCCTCACAGCCGAGGATCCTGTTCCACTGCTCCTCACTTCCTCCAATGGAGATAATATAATCATGAAGTACTTCGTTATCCGTCATTGCTCTGAATCCCTGCCTTCTTTGATCACATCAATAATAAAGGGCGGTCTGTTCCTGGAAGCATCCAGGGCTCTCCAGATGTATTCTCCGATAAGTCCGGTCATGGTCATCATCATACCGAAGCCCAGCAGCACGACGCACATAAGCGAAGACCATCCCGCTATGGGAGTTCCTACGGAAAAGTATTCCACAAGGACGCTTATGAAAATGACAAGTGCGAAGAGGTCGAAAATAAAACCGGCATACATCATCAGACGGAGCGGTGCATAGGAAAAGCTGAGGATTGAATCCATGACAAGCTTGACCTTCTTGCCCATGGTCCATCTTCCCTTGCCCTTCTCTCTTTCCTGTCTGTCAAAATACACTATATCAGTCCGGAAGCCCAGCCACATGACCTGAAGTGTAAGGGATGAATTCTTCTCATTAAGCTTTATGAGCTCGTTTATCGCCTTACGGCCCACAAGGTAACAGTCGCAGCCTCCGATGGGCATGTTCTTGTTCACCATCTTGCGGATCATACGGTAGTACATATTGGCAAAGAGAACATAGAAGGGATTGTCCTTCCTTGTGCGCCTTGCAGCAAGAACTATCTCATTGCCCCTCTTCCAGCTCTCATACATCTCCAATATAAGAGAAGAATCCTCCTGCAGATCCGCCTGCTTGGTAACCGCACAGTCACCGGTGCATACAGAAAGTCCCGCAAAGAGCGCGGCATGTTCTCCGAAATTCCTCGAAAGCCTGACGCACTTTACATTGTCATCTCCATTCCGGATCTCATTCATTATCTTCCAGGAATCATCCCCGGAGCCGTCATCCACAAAGACGATCTCATATTCTCCAATCTTATCCAGCACCTTGGCCTTCATATCGTTGTACAGATCCATCAGGGTATCTGAATTGTAATAAACGGGGACGATTATGGATATCTTACTCAACTTCTTATCTCCATGACATATTTTTATATTATCCTGCAGTCTGGACGTATCCATCATTCCTGCAAAACATATTGATTATAACATATACCGGCCGTAAAACCGATAATATTCCCTATTAACATCTGAGGCATTTTACAGCTCAAAGTTTCCGGGTTAAACCGCATCCGCCCTGATGCGCCCGGACTGCTGCAGGACTTGCCAAGTCAGGGTATTATAAATATACTGATTAAGGCAGCCTGACTGCCAATATCTTATAAGGATCAGGCGTTTATAATGAGCGATAAAAAGCAGCAAAAAAGCATTGATACAAATGTAAAAACAGACATAAGGAAAATGGTCCTTCCCGGGATACTGTGTATCCAGATAATCCTTATCTTCTGGTGCAATCTGCAATACCTTCCCAGATATCTTGACGGTGACTTTGCAAAGCTTGCCACTCATATAGAAGAGATGGCTGCAAACGGCACCCTCGCCATTTCCGGATGGAAATATACGACCACCGCAGAGTGGGACTGCGTAACTCTGTTTGCACTGCCTCTATACTGCATAACACACAGGTTATATCTGTCCCTTGCTCTGGGAAATCTGCTGATAACCCTCCTGCTTACCCGGGTGTGCTTTCTCATATTCGATGACAGGAAGAAGGCTCTCATAAGCGCCAATCTTCTGCTGATTCCCTATGAATTCGGAATACTCTCATACTGCAACATGCTCTTCTACGGAGGAAGCCAGTACAGCATCAAGGTTCTGGTCCCGCTCCTTCTTGCAGGAGTATCCCTTAAGCTCTCAGCTCTAAAGAGCGAGGGGAAAAAGCCCGGTGCATCCATCATTGCAGCATCCGCGCTTCTGCTCTTCCTCATCCTTACAACATGTGCATCAAGCGGGATCTATGTGTGCATGTGCGGCATCTTTCCCATAGTAGCTGCATATCTGGCATGGCATTACATGGCAGGAAAGCCTGTACCGAAGATCTGGACAGGCCTTGCAGCAGCAGGGATCCTCCTCGCCGGAGCCGGCATACTCATAAACCGGAAGGTAATGGGAGGCACCAGAGCCGATTCCCTTTCCTTTGTGACATTTCAGGAATACTGTGACGGATATATAAGCAGAGCTATCGCAGGATTCTTCTCCGTGTTCGGAGCATCCACCGTAAACGGCAACGTATATATCACATCAGTTTACGGTATATTCCTGTTCCTGCGCATACTCTTTGTACTGCTGCTGATATTCGCGATCGCCGCATCCCTTAAGATCACTGCAGCTGCTTTACATTCTACTCAGGGCAGACATCCGGAAAGTGTGAAAGCAGGCGGCACAGGTGACCTGACAGTACTGAGGGATGTGATGCTCCTTGGAGCATTCTTCTGGAACCTTCTTATAATCATGGTTGCCGATGTAAGAGCCGGTTCTCCAACCTTCGAGTACAGGTACTACCTCATCGGTACGGTCCCTGCACTCTTCCTGCTTGCAGAGCGTCTGTCGGATATACATGACAGGGCAGAAAAAAGCCGCAGGACAGTAACCGCTGCAGCCTATGTACTGCTCCTTCTTGCAATGCTCCTTGGGTGCTACAGGAACATCGTCACCCTGTGGGACAGGGAAGGTGATGTCCACGCAGAATACCGCGAGCTTGTAAGCTACTGTGAAGAAAACGGTATAGATATGCTGTACATATATGACAGGTCACATGAGACAGATATATGCAGACTCCTGTCATCCGGACCCATGTTCGTTGATGTGCTTCCAAACGGCTATACATGGGTCAATGATTACTACGCTTCATATGAAGGACCCCTTGAGACATCTGAATGCTTCGTTGCCGTTCCGGCAGTCAGTGCAGTGTTCGATGAGGGTGAGAAGATATTCGGAAGGGATGCACTGCTTATCCATGAGATCGGATCCATAAGGATATACCGGCTGTCACAGCAGAGCGATAACCCATAACACTCCGGCACGCTGATGATATAAAGATAACAAAAAACGTCTCACCGCTTGGTGAGACGTTTTTCTAAGCAGGGGAAGAGAGGATCGAACTCCCATTAACGGTTTTGGAGACCGTCGCACTACCATTGTACTATTCCCCTATCCGGTTCAAAAACAACCGAAGGCAATTATACAACAAGAACCTACAGGAAGCAAGAAAAAATTACACATTTATATTGCAAAGGACAGACACCTGCAGGTCCCGGCATCCGCTGCCTCAGATTATCCTGTCACAGGCTTCCCTCACATTGGAAACGCCTATGATCTCTATGCCCTTTCCCGCGGCTTTTTGCGCTTCCCTTTGAGTAGATGCAGGTACTATGATGGTCTTGAAGCCTAGCCTTACAGCCTCTGAAACCCTCTGGGCTGCCAAAGACACCGTCCTGACCTCACCTGAAAGTCCCACTTCTCCGAAGGCACACACCTCCGGTGAGATACTCTGATTCCTGAAGGATGAGACCATGGCAAGCACGATCGCAAGATCCAGCGCAGGCTCAGTGATCTTCATTCCTCCGGTAAGATTGACATATGCATCACAGTCACCAAGATGCATTCCGCATCTCTTCTCCAGAACCGCCATCAGGAGGTTAACTCTGTTATAATCAACACCCGAGGCCTGTCTTCTGGGCACTCCGAGATTGGACCTGCACACAAGGCTCTGTATCTCTATAAGTATGGGTCTTGTACCCTCAACACTGCAGGATACGATACATCCGGATGCATCAAGGGGTCTTCCGTCGAGTAGGAACTCCGAGGGATTCATGACCTCTGCGAGACCCTCGCTTCTCATCTCGAATACGCCTATCTCATTGGTGGAACCGAAACGGTTCTTCACTCCCCTGAGTATCCTGTACGAAGCATGTCTGTCACCTTCAAAGTACAGAACCGTATCCACCATATGCTCCAGCACCCTTGGACCTGCAACCGTACCTTCCTTGGTGACATGTCCCACTATGAACACTGATATCCCCAGCACCTTGGCAAGCTGCATGAGCACCTGTGTTGATTCCCTGACCTGGGATACGGAACCCGGGGCAGAGGATACCTCTTCATTGTACATAGTCTGAATGGAATCAATGACACAGATGTCAGGCTTCATCTCCCTGAGCACCTCAGCAACCGTATCAAGACTTGTCTCACACAGAAGGTTCATGGAATCCGTAAACTCTCCGATCCTGTCCGCTCTCATCTTGATCTGTGCCTTGGATTCCTCTCCGGATACATACAGCACCTTAAGTCCGGCACCCGCCATATTCCTGCACACCTGAAGGAGCAGGGTGGACTTGCCTATTCCGGGATCGCCGCCTATAAGAGTCAGCGAACCCTGCATCACGCCTCCGCCCAGCACCCTGTCCAGCTCCCCGATACCCGATGACATCCTGGTACCTTCCGTAAGCTGTACATCCCTGAGAAGAGTCACATCTGCGGTCATCTTCCCGCCGGATGTAGACTTTGCAGCCGAGGCAATGCGGAAGGAGGCACTTCCCGGATCACCCTTTTTAACAGGCTCCTCCACGAAGGTATTCCACTCGTGGCATCCCGGACACTGCCCCATCCACTTCGCCGATTCAAATCCGCAGCTTTGGCAGAAATATACACTTGTCTGCTTGCTCTTTGCCATCTTTACGCTTTCTTAACGGTAACGAACGCCTTTCTTCCGCCGGAAAGGTCAAGTGAAAGACTGAGCTTTCCGCCGAGTCCGGTCTTTACGGCACCTGTATCGTTGCCATCCTCGGTGATCTCATAAAGAGTATCATCCTGAAGACCGAGGGTAATGGAGACAGCCCCCTTACCGCTTACGGTGAATTCCATGGAATCTGCAGTCTCGCTGAATCCGGTCACGGTAGTTCCGGGTACGGACTCATATACGAAGAGACCGTTCTTCTCAAATCTGGTGATATCCTCATAAGTCTTGACCTTGAGCAGATCTCCTCCAAAGGGATAATCCTCAACCTTGGTCTTCTCCTTGAGAGTGTAGTCTCCGAATGCAACCCTTCCGTCTTCTCCGGTGTAAAGAATCTCAGCCATTATTTTTTCCTCCGTTTTTTTGTTTGGGAACACTTACTTTAAACACCACGTCCGAACCCGAGTAAGAGCATGTCACGCTGTCACCCGGCTTAACATTCTTCCTGAGTATCTCCTCTGCCAGCCTGTCCTCGATAACATTCTGTATCGCACGCTTAAGAGGTCTGGCACCCATCTTCTTATCCGCATACTTCTCAATGAGGTGGCTTTTTATCGAAGGAGCAAGCTTCAGGGTTATGTCCATCTGTTCCTTGCACCTTGAAGCCAGCTGCGATGCCAGCAGGTCAACGATATCCTTCATATTCCGGTCACTGAGCTGACTGAATACCACGATATCATCTATACGGTTGATGAACTCGGGCTTGAAGACTCTCTTGACCTCTTCCATGACTCCCGATTTCATCCTCTCATAATCGGCCTTCTCACCGCCGCTTGATGCGCCGAATCCGAGATTCTTGGGATCTACGATCCTTTGGGCGCCGGCATTGGATGTCATGATGATTATCGTATTCTTGAAGGAAACCTTGCGTCCCTTCGAATCGGTCAGATGTCCGTCATCAAGCACCTGGAGCAGAATGTTGAACACATCCGGATGTGCCTTCTCGATCTCATCAAAGAGAACTACCGAGTAGGGATTGTTCCTGATCTTATCCGTAAGCTGTCCGCCCTCGGAGAATCCCACATATCCCGGAGGAGAACCGATCATCTTGGTAGTCGAGAAGCTCTCCATATATTCCGACATGTCGATCCTTATAAGCGAATCCTCAGAACCAAACATTGCCTCCGCAAGCGCCTTGGACAGCTCCGTCTTGCCGACGCCGGTAGGTCCGAGGAACAGGAACGATCCGACGGGTCTTCTGGGATCCTTGAGACCCACCCTGCCTCTTCTCATAGCCCTCGAGATACCTTCAACAGCTTCTTCCTGGCCTATGACTCTCTTATGAAGGATGGACTCAAGCTTAAGGAGCCTCTCGCTTTCCTTCTCATTCAGCTTGGTAACAGGGATCTTGGTCCACATTGCAACAACCTTTGCAATATCATCCTCACCGATGCTGCCCTTGCGGACCCCGTTTTTGCTCTCACTTTTCTTAAGAGCCTTCTCATACTTCCTGATAAGCTCATCCTGCTTCAGCTTGATCTCTCTTGCCTGAAGGAACGCCTCCATACGGATGGAAAGCTCTATCTGTCTGTCCATTTTGCTGATCTCATCAGCCATGGCCTTATGCTTCTCGGGAACCTCAAGGCTCCTTAAATGAGCACTTGCCGCAGCTTCATCTATAAGATCGATGGCCTTATCGGGAAGGTTGCGGTCATTGATATATCTTGCGGAAAGTCTTACCGCAGCCTCTATGGCATCTTCCGTTATCTCGATATTATGGTGGTCTTCATACTTGTGCTTTATGCCCTCGAGGATACGTACGCTCTCTTCCTCTGAAGGTTCCTCCACCATGACGGGCTGAAAACGTCTCTCTAAAGCGGCATCCTTCTCCACATACTTGTGATACTCCGCTATTGTCGTTGCACCGATCAGCTGAAGCTCACCCCTTGCAAGAGAGGGCTTCATGATATTGGAAGCATCGATGGAGCCTTCCGCTCCGCCGGCACCTATAAGAGTATGTATCTCGTCGAGGAAAAGAATGATATTGCCGCTCTCCTCAACCTCTCTTATAACTCTCTTGATCCTCTCTTCGAACTCACCGCGGTACTTGGAACCTGCCACCATTCCGGGAAGATCGAGGGTAAGAAGCCTCTTGTTCCTGACGGTATCAGGTGCATCACCGGAGGCTATCAGCTGTGCAAGTCCCTCAACAACTGCGGTCTTGCCCACTCCGGGCTCACCGATCAGGCAGGGATTATTCTTGGTCCTGCGTGAGAGGATCTGGATTATCCTCTTGATCTCATCCTTTCTTCCGATGACGGGATCCAGCTTTCCTTCGGATGCAAGCCTGGTAAGATCCCTTGAATACTGGTCAAGGATTGACATTCTGTCTCCCTGATCGGATCCGTGCTGCATGAGATCTTCTCTTGCAAGTCTGGGGTCCTGTCCCATTGCGGCAAGAGTATCCGCATATACCTTCATGGGATTGACACCCATTGTGGCAAGAAGTCTTACCGCAACATTCTCGCCCTCCTTGATAAGAGCAAGAAGGATATGCTCCGTTCCTATGAGTTCCTGGCCGAACCTCTCCGCAAGCTTTGCAGCTCCTTCAAGTATGGCTCTGGCCCTTGGGGAATACTCCTCTCTGGACTCTATGGCAAGTGCCGTATTGAAGCTGATCATATCTCTGATCATATCAGTCAGCTTGCCCGAATCAACCTTATTGGCTGCAAGCACTGAGCCCGCCATGCTCTCGGTATTGAGCACAAGTCCCAGCAGGATGTGCTCCGAGCCTATATAGCTCTGGCGGAGCTTCTTTGCCCACTTGGCGGCAATGCTCAGTGACATTTTTGCTTTTTCCGAATAATTACCTTCCACCTTGATCTCCCGTTATTTATTTTCCTCTGAGGGAATCATATTCCTGAAATATCTGGTCCACAAGTTTATGTACATCCTCGCGGGTTATATTCCTGCAGGATGCACGTGCTATATCAACTCTCAGGCTTTCCTTAAGCTCTGCAAGTGCATTGGCCTTGTCCGGCTCAACACTGATCACCGCACCGCGCCTTCTGTCCACCTTGACATATCCCTGCTGTCTGAGGACCGTGTATGCCTTGTTCACGGTATGCATATTGATGCCGATATCATCTGCCAGCTGTCTTACGGAGGGAAGAGGATCACCATCGTTCAATCTGGCCGCCGCAATGCCCATTATTATCTGATCGCACAGCTGCGAATATATCGCTTCATCACTGTTAAAATCTATCTCAATATACATCTCTTCCTCCTTTCCCGGATTAATTCCAAAAAAGAACCTGTCAGGAACAATTCTGTTATATATAAGATATAACAACAGACAATATCGGTCAATGAAAACATAGTTGAAAATAATAAAAGAACGGGCCGTCCTGACCCGTCCTTTTATCACCGGTTTTCACACCGTTTTATTTATTTGTCATCGTCGTCCCAGTTGAGGAATCCGAATTCAAACTCATCATCGTCATCATCTACGGGAGGCTTTCTGTGATGCTCCTTGGGAGCCGATACATTCTCGGTTCTGGGTCTGTGGGGCTTTCTTTCAGATGCATCTACTTCAGGTGCCTGAGCAGGTTCGGGAGCTGCGGCTCTTACTTCTTCCCTTGCAGGTGCTGCCTCACGTGCAGGCTCAGCTGCTCTTCTCTCGGCATTCTCAGAAGGTCTTACGGTATGTGAGCTCTGACCTTTCTGAACATCGACGGGTCTTCTCTCGCCTGCTGCAGGTCTTGCTGCGGGTCTTTCACCGGTCTGTCTGTCTGCGGGTCTTGCGCCTTCAGGTCTTCTGCGCTCTCCTGCAGCTGCTTCCCTGCGGGCTCCTTCACGTCCTGCTGCGTTTCTTGCGGGGCGCTCCTGACCCTGGGGTCTTCTTCCCTCTCCATGGCCTGCGATGCGCTTGGTCCTCTCCTTCTCTGCCTCAGCGAAGGCTGCCCTGTCATCGAGATCCTTCCACTTCATGAAGAAGATCACGGCTGCTACGATGGCAGCGATAAGAAGGATAACAAGAATGATAAGTCCGGTCCTGAGTGACTTGATCTTGGATTCCTGCTTCTCAATGAGCTCTGTGTTGGTCTCATTGGTCTTGAACAGATTGTCGATGTTGTACTGCTTTCCCTGATTGTAATCAAGGAGGAACCATCCGTCAGCCTGCTCCTGGGTATCCCATATCTTCTGGATGGTAGGCTGTGTGGTCTCTGTGGTGGTAGGGATGGGATCGGGTGTGCTGGCAGTCTCTGTGGGAGCCTTCAGCTCACCGGAAAGCTTGACGTAGTCGGATCTGATGTATCCTGTGGTGCTGACACCGTCCTTGGTAAATGTAAGATAATACCATGTGTTGCCGTCTGTACCCTGCTTGGTTCCGGTTACGGAAAGGGTAAGTCCGTTATTGGCCTTGGCAACGATCTCACTGTTGGTGGAAGCATCTGCTCTTACGTTAACATCAGCAGTCGTGGTTCCGCTCACGGTCTCAACAGGTGTAACTCCATCCGTATTAACGGTTGCTGTTGTCGTGGCAGTCGTTGTTGTGGTGGTTGCCGCTGCAGCAGATGTTGCGGGAGTGGTTCCGTCAGTGATCTCCACAAGATCGGATCTGATGTATCCTGTAGTATTGGCATCTACAGTGATCTGATACCAGATATATCCGTCAGCGCCGGTGGTCTGGCTCTTGATGTCTATGGTATCTCCCTTTGAAAGACTTGCTATGGCATCCGATGTGGTTGATGCCTGTGCTCTTACGTTGGCTGTTGTTGATGTTACCTTGCCGGCGCTTGCCATTACGATCATGGCGAACTGCCTGCCAAACAGGATCGCAAGAACGGCAGCAACGATCACAGCCGTCATAATGACCTGTCTGATCTTTTCACTCTTGGTTTTCATACTCATTTTTAAGATTACCTCCGCCTCATGCTTCATCGATTGCTTTTCCGATGTCATGTCTCATGTATTTATTATCAAAAGAAACCCACTCGGTTGCTTCGTAAGCTTTTCTCCTGGCATCCTTAAGATCGGTTCCAAGCGCGGTGATACCCAGTACCCTTCCGCCGTTTGTAACTATACGGCCGCTGTCATCGAACCTGGTTCCCGCATGGAAGCAGAATGCATCCTCTTTGCCTTCGAAGTTCTCAAGCCCTGTGATGGGGAATCCCTTCTCATAGCTGACGGGATATCCGTTGCTTGCAAGCACTACGCACACAGCAGCCTTGTCGGAGAACTTAAGGTCGATGTCGGCAAGCTTTCCGTCTATGCAGGCATCGAATACATCAAGGATATCATTCTCGAGTCTGGGAAGAACTACCTGCGCTTCGGGATCACCGAATCTCGCATTATACTCAAGGACCCTGGGTCCCTTCGGAGTAAGCATAAGTCCGAAGAAGATGACTCCGTGGAATGGTCTTCCCTCTGCAGCCATGGCATCGACTGTGGGCTGGAAGATATTCTTCCGGCAGAAATCATCAACCTCTTTGGTATAGAAGGGGCTGGGTGAGAAATTACCCATACCGCCTGTGTTAAGACCCGTATCTCCATCCCCTGCTCTCTTATGATCCTGAGCCGAGGACATGATCTTAACCGTCTTGCCGTCCACAAATGACAGCACGCTGACCTCGCGGCCGGTCATGAACTCCTCGATGACCATCCTGTTGCCGGCGCTTCCGAACTTCTTGTCCTGCATGATGGTCTTAACACCTTCCTCAGCGTCCGCAAGCGTCTCGCAGATGAGGACTCCCTTTCCGAGGGCAAGACCGTCAGCCTTAAGAACTATGGGGAATTCAGCCTTTGTTCTGAGATACTCCAGGGCCTTTTCCGCATCATCGAATGTCTCATATGCAGCGGTAGGGATGTTGTACTTCTTCATAAGATCCTTGGAGAATGCCTTGCTGCCCTCGATGATGGCTGCATTTGCCCTGGGGCCGAATGCCCTGATGCCGGCCTTTTCCAGTTCATCCACAAGTCCTCCCACAAGGGGATCATCCATTCCGACTACTACCATGTCAATGGCATTGTCTTTGGAAAATGATACGATCTTATCGAATTCCATCGCACCGATGGGAACACATTCCGCAAGCGCTGCGATACCCGCATTTCCGGGAGCACAGTAAAGCTTCTCACACCTGGGACTCTTTGAAACAGCCTGAGCTATCGCATGCTCTCTTCCGCCGCTGCCTACTATAAGTACTCTCATGTCACACCTTTCTGACCGCGCGCCCGTTTTCCATGACCACGCGTCCGTTAGCAATATCATCTATGGCACGGGGCAGCAGTATCCATTCTGCTTCCTCCATGACTCTTTTCTGAAGAACCTCGGGAGTATCTCCCTCAAGTACCTGAACAGCCTTCTGGGAAATGATCGGTCCCTCATCCATTCCTTCATTCACAAAGTGAACCGTAGCTCCCGTAACCTTCACTCCTCTTTCAAGCGCCTTCTCATGCACCTTGAGTCCGTAATAACCGGTCCCGCAAAATGAAGGTATGAGCGATGGGTGGATGTTGATTATCCTGCCGGGATAGGTCTGAACCATCTCCTCCGGTATCCTTACAAGGAATCCGGCAAGAACGATCAGATCAGGCTGAAGCTCAGCAAGCTTATCCAGAAACGCCCTGTGGAATGCTTCCCTGTCGGGAAAGCTCTTCGGATGGATCACAAAAGCAGGTATCCCTGCCGCTGCAGCTCTGTCGAGACTCTTTACGCCGGGATTGTTGCTGATCACCCCAACTATCTCAGTGTTGGTAATGGATCCTGACGCAACTCCGTCGATTATTGCCTGAAGATTGGTACCGCCTCCGCTTACACAGACGACTATTCTCAGCATAAGGTCACTCCCTTTTCGCCTTCTATGCACTTGCCTACCACGAAAGCCTTCTCACCGGCAGCATTAAGGATCTCCACTGCCTTGTCAGCATCTGCGGGATCAAGTGCAAGGACCATTCCAAGTCCCATATTATAAGTGTTGTACATCATATGCTCCTCAATCTCACCGGTCTTGGCGATAAGTCCGAAGATGGGAGGGATGTCATAGCTGTTCTTCTCAATCTGGGCATTGATTCCGTCGGGAAGCATCCTGGGAATGTTCTCATAGAAGCCGCCGCCTGTAATGTGGCTGCATCCCTTTACTCTTACTCCGCCGTTCTTGAGAGCCTTAAGAGCCTTGACATAGATCCTTGTGGGAGT
Source organism: uncultured Lachnospiraceae bacterium (assembly GCA_902761225.1). Lineage (GTDB taxonomy): Bacteria > Bacillota > Clostridia > Lachnospirales > Lachnospiraceae > AC2028. The sequence goes on from CACWJQ010000015.1 coordinate 24,547, forward strand.
AAGGAGAGCCTCGCCCAGAGTCTCGCCCAGCTCGTCATAATACTTCTTAAGGGATTCTTCGCTCATCTCGAATACCTTCCTGATGAGTGAAAAACCATTGGAGTGGATACCGCTGGATGCGATACCTACAAGTGTGTCACCTGCCTTGATATCTGCTCCGGTAATAAGATCCTTCTTATCTACAACACCTACCGAAAATCCTGCGATGTCATATTCATCATCGGGCATCATTCCGGGATGCTCTGCGGTCTCGCCGCCTACCAGAGCACACTCTGACATCTTACAGCCCTCAGCAACTCCCTTTACGATCTCTGCGATCTTCTCAGGAATGTTCTTGCCGCATGCGATGTAATCGAGGAAGAAAAGAGGCTCGCCCCCCGCACATGCCACATCGTTAACACACATTGCGACACAGTCGATACCGATGGTGTCATGCTTGTCAAGTATCATTGCAGCCTTGAGCTTGGTTCCGACTCCGTCTGTTCCGGAGAGGAGTATGGGCTCTTCCATTCCCTTGAAAGCCGCTGCCGAGAATGCTCCCGAGAATCCTCCCAGACCTCCCATTACTTCCGGTCTGTTTGTCTCTGCCACACACTTCTTGATCAGCTCAACGGATCTGTAACCGGCTTCGATGTCAACGCCTGCTGCCTTGTAATCAAGTGCCATTTTTTTCACCTTTTCCTGTAAAATTATTATTTGTTCTCGAGATATTTCTTATATCCGATCTCCTGAAGCTTCGCATCCTTGTCCTGGACCTGCTTCTTAAGATCGGCTGAATACTTCTTAAGCTTACCAAGCAGCTTCTTATCCGATGTTGCCAGGATCTTGGCAGCGAGAAGTCCCGCATTGGCACCGCCGTTTATGGCAACGGTCGCAACCGGGATGCCGCTGGGCATCTGGACTATGGAATAAAGCGAATCCCTTCCTCCAAGTGATGTTGTATGCATGGGGATACCGATGACAGGCATCGGGAAGATAGCCGCACACATTCCCGGAAGATGAGCTGCCATTCCGGCTCCTGCAATGATGACCTTGAATCCCTTCTTCTCTGCATTTGATGCATACTCGAAAAAGATATCAGGCTCCCTGTGAGCCGAAATTATCGTCATCTCATAACCTATGCCAAGCTTGTCGAGTATCTCGGCTGCCTTGGCCATAACGGGCATATCAGAGTCACTGCCCATAACGATCCCGACCAAAGGTGCGGGATTCTTCTTTGCTGTACTCATTAAAAACCTCCTGCGTTTTTACCTATAATATATAGAAAAAAGCAATATCCATGATGATTTTACTAAAATAAGTGCCTTCATGCAATACAAATTGACTATATTTAGTAATTCTTAAAGAGTATTTAATGTTTTTTCACCATATTTGGTGGACAATTAAAAAAGCTCCGGAATGGTTTTCCGAAGCTCTTAAAGTCTATGCAGGTATCCAGAGGATAAACGCCTCTATCAGGAGTGCTATGGAGTTGAGTATTATCCCGATGATCCCGGTTATGTGGTATGAATCGGGGATCCTTACAGCCATTACACCCATGAACCATCCCACAAGAGAGTACAGGGTGGCAAGAGCGCAGCCCACTCCGAATCCCATGGGAACATCTCCGCCCAGAAGATAGCTGCTTCCGATCCCGTATATGAGGGAACCGAGAGCTATCGCACCCAGTATGGCGGACATTATCCCGATATAAGGGTGCCGCCTGTTTGTGAACATGTATGATCTGCGCATTTCTACGGATATATCAGAACATTATCTTGGATCTGGAGGAAAGGAGCTTTGCTCCGCTTATTACCAGCATGATCCCTGCTCCCAGTCCGAGGATTATCGTTGAGATCCCTATGGCGATATTCCATGCGCCTGTTGCCCTTACTACTTTATATACCTTCTCTTCTTCCATCTTGTGCTCCTTTCAAACCCAAATGCGGTATCCGCACTGCCGGCAGTTTATACTGCCTAACGGTTTATGCCGTCCGCATACCGACTGTTTACCGGATAAGGTTTACTTTGCTCCGTACTGTGCATAGTACTCGTCTATTGCCTTCTTAAGGTCGTCATCGATCCATACCCTGCCCTGTCTTTCGGTATTGTACAGATATTCAGTGACTTCCTTCATGGTTACGATGGCAGCGGTGTCAAAGCCGTATGTGCTCTTTATCTCATCAAGAGCGCTACCGTCGGAATGAAGTCCCTTCTCCATGCGGTTAAGGGATACGATAAGTCCCTTGATCTCTACATCAGCCTGAGCCCTGATGATGGGGAATGTCTCTTCGATCGACTTGCCCGATGTGGTGACATCCTCGATCATGATGACCCTGTCGCCGTCATTTAGCTTGGAACCCAGCAGGATGCCGGTATCACCGTGGTCCTTGACCTCCTTACGGTTGGAGCAGTATCTGACCTCCTTGCCGTAGAGTCTTGAATAGGCGATGGCAGTGGCTACTCCCAGGGGAATTCCCTTGTAAGCAGGTCCGAACAGCACATCAAAATCGTCCCCGAAATTGTCATGGATGGCCTTGGCATAGTACTCGCCGAGCCTTCCCAGCTGAGATCCCGTGACATATGCTCCCGCATTCATGAAAAAGGGCGATCTTCTTCCGCTCTTCAGGGTAAAATCACCGAACTTGAGCACCTGGCACTCGATCATGAAATCTATGAATTCCTGTTTATACTGTTCCATATCAACCTCACTGTATTTCTTTTTCAATGTCCTATGTATTGTAACAATTAAGGTATCTCTTTTCAACATGATTAAACTATTCGGTGAACATAAAAATACAGCACCTGTGTCACTATTTATAATGACCGATTTATGGTAAAATGCTGTTACTGTTCCGAGATGCCGGCAAACCAGGGCACCGGTACAGATTAGTATTCCGGAGGCATTTTATGATCAAATCTGAACTCAGCGAGATCAAGAAGCTCTACACCCCCAAGAACTGCTCCGTGACAAGGATCGCAGGATGCTATGTGGACGGTGAGAAGAACAAGAGATCCGTTTTTGCAAGACCATTTACCGCTCTTCCCGAGGAAGAGATGTACAAGTATTTCGACATATTCAGAAAGGCTCTTTCCGGCACAGTGGGAAAAAGCGCACTGACGCTGGATATCACTAATGAAGCCGAGGAAGAAGGCGGACAGCAGGACTTTCTGCTGAAGCTCAGGGCTTCAAAGCTGAAGGACGATGACCTGCTCGATGACTACTATAACCGGATCATCTCCTCCTTCGAATATGTGGGCAACTACCTTATCCTCGTGGCCCATGACGTATACGATATACCCCAGAAGACAAGGGACGGCTCGGAGAATGAGGATGCCTCCGAGGATATCTACGAATATCTCCTCACAGTCATATGCCCCGTGGACCTTACGGATGCGGGACTTGCATATGACCCGGAGACCAACGAATTCCATGACAGAAAGAGGGACTGGATCGTAAAGTTCCCTGCCCTCGGGTATCTATTCCCCGCATTCAACGACAGGAATTCCGATGTGCATTCCATCATGTACTACTCCAAGGATTCGGAGAATCTGAACGAACAGTTCATAGAACTCATGCTGGGTGCAGCAGAGCCCATGAGCGCAGGTTCCCAGAAGGAAACCTTCGAAGCCATTGTCGAAGAGACACTTGGGGATGAGTGCAGCTTCGGAAGCGTCAAGAACATTCACGAAGAGATGTCCAGGATGATAGCCGATGCCAAGGAGCAGCTCGCACCCCTTACCATGGAGAAGAAAGCCATCAGGGACCTGCTTGAAGCCAGCGGCTCCAGCAACGATAAGCTTGAGACCTTCGATGAGAAATATGAGAAGGTATCTCCGGACGATACGCCTCTTATGATGAGCAATGTCTACAGCTCCAGGTCCTTCGATGTAAAAACACCGGATGTGGTGATCAAGGTAAAGCCCGACAGGACCGATCTTGTAAACGAGAAGGAAGTCGACGGAAGGGACTGCCTTGTCATTGAGCTTAACGGCGAAGTTGTGGTAAACGGAATCAATGTAAGAAACTGACAGGAGGGCATATCATGAATAAGATCGCTATTTTTCTTGCTGACGGTTTTGAAGAGATCGAGGGGCTGACGGTTGTTGATATATGCAGGCGTGCGGGACTCGAGATTGATACGGTATCCATAAACGGAAGGCTCGAGATAAACGGATCCCACGGGATAAAGGTAAATGCCGACAAGGTTCTTGCCGATATAGATAAGGACGGCTACAGCATGCTGGTCCTTCCCGGAGGAAAGGTGGGAACAGAGAACCTGGAAGCATGTGATGAGCTCATTGACCTTATCGGGAATTACTACGGCTCGGGAAAATACATTGCAGCCATCTGCGCCGCACCCAGCATCTTTGCACACAGAGGATTCCTCATGGGCAAGAAAGCCACCTCCCATCCCTCGTTCGAAGATCACCTGGTAAAGGGCGGAGCGATATGCTCGGGCAATCCGGTAGAGATCGATTCCGGCATCATAACCGGTCAGGGAATGGGGGCATCCATTGACTTCGCACTTGCCATAGTCGGAATCTTTGCAGGCGAGGAGAAAGCAGCCCGGATCGCAGATGCCATCTGCCACAGACAGAACAGTTAAAATCAGGAGGATATCATAACAGCACAATGGAAATAGAAAGAAAATTCCTTATAGACAAGATACCGGATGACCTTGAAAGTTATCCGTTTCACCGTATAGAGCAGGCATATCTGTGCACCAATCCCGTAGTCAGGATCCGCAGGGAGGATGACAACTTCTATCTCACCTACAAGGGATCCGGACTCATGCAGAGAGAGGAATCCAATCTCCCTCTCACATCGGAAGGATATTATCACCTTCTTGCAAAAGCTGACGGCAATGTCATATCCAAGAAGAGATATCTCATACCCCTTGACCATCCCCAGGTGATCGAAGGAACTCCCAAGCCACCCGATGAGTACACCCTCATGATCGAGCTTGACATATTCGACAAGCCCTTCGATCCTCTCATCATGGCTGAGGTGGAATTCGGAAGCATAGAGGCAGCCCAGAACTTCCTTCCTCCCGAATGGTTCGGCAAGGATGTCACCTACGAGCCCAAGTATCACAATTCACACATGGCCATGACCGACCTTACAAAGGAAAGCGCATTCTGATCACCGGGCCTTATGCAGGGCACTCATCTTGAAATCTCCATACTGTCCCTTCCGTAGATGCGCACCAGCTTATTCATACGCTTGGACAGCTTGATAGTCCAGTCTGAATATGCACTCCTCCACTTCCAGTTGTCACCCAGAGTTGAGGGTGTATTGATACGGGCTTCATTGTCCAGTCCCAGGAAATCCTGAAGAGGGATGATGCAGGTATCGGCACAGCTTGCATAGCACTCTCTTATAAGAGCATCAGGGAGGTCCTTTCTCCTGGATACGCCGGTATACTTCATGGCATACTTGGCAGTCTTCTTGTCACAGTTAAGTGACCAGTGAAGGATCGTATCATTGTCATGGGTACCGGTATAGACCACGAAATTCCTCTCGTAGAGATGGGGGACATGCTCGCTTCCGGCTGATGGATCGAATCCGAACTGAAGGATCTTCATTCCGGGATATCCGGTCTTCTCCACCATTTTGATAACGCCCTCTGTAAGGAATCCCAGGTCCTCTGCAATAACAGGTCTGTCCCCCAGTTCCTTCTTCATAAAGGCGAAGAAATCATATCCGGGTCCCTTGATCCACTTGCCGCCTCTTGCATTCTTATCTCCGTAGGGAACGGACCAGTATGAATAGAAGCCTCTGAAATGATCTATGCGGACAATATCATACATATCAAAACATGCCTTAAGCCTCTTCATCCACCATTTGTATCCCGTCTTCTTATGGTAATCCCAGTCGTAGAGAGGATTGCCCCAGAGCTGGCCGTCAGCAGTGAAGGCATCGGGAGGGCATCCCGCAACCGCTGTGGGATATCCCTTTTCATCCAGCTGAAAAAGCTCCGGCTCGGACCAGGTGTCCGCACCGTCGGGAGCGACATAGATGGGGATATCTCCGATGATCATTATCCCGTTTTCGTTGGCGTATTTCTTGAGCGCCTTCCACTGCTCGTCGAATTTAAACTGCTGGAATCTGTAGAAATCCGTCTCATCCTTAAGAAGCTCCGAATACCTCTTCACAGCCTTCTTCTCGCGAAGTCTGATATCGTCATCCCAGAGCAGGTAGCTCTTTCCCTCGTAATGGTTCTTGACCGCCATGTATAAAGCATAGTCATCAAGCCAGGATTTATTCTTCCTGCAAAAGGACATAAACGCCTTATCCGTAAGAAGTCCCTTCCTGAGAGCTCTTGAATAAGCCTTCCTGAGTATCGCAAATCGGGATGTGAACATCTTCTCATAATCCACATATCTCTCGCTCCCACCCCAGTCAAGGGCATCGCACTCAGCCTGAGTGACGAGCTTTTCTTCTATCAGTTTCTCAAGGTCGATAAAATACGGATTGCCCGCAAAGGTAGAAAAACTCTGATAAGGTGAATCTCCGTAGCCTGTTGGACCAAGGGGCAGGATCTGCCACAGCGACTGTCCCGATGCCTTCAGGTAATCCACCCAGTCATAAGCAGCCTTTCCGAAGGTTCCTATTCCGTATTTTCCAGGTAAAGAAGAAACCGGGAGAAGTACTCCTGCTCTTCTTATGTGCTTTTCTCCTGCCATGATCTGTCTCCGTAAAAATATGTATTTCAGTGTATAAAATTAATGTTGAGCTATTTGTGGAAACCGTTTTCTCTTGCATTCTATACTATCGATGGATCAAAATCAAGCATTCTCGAAAAATCCCTTGTTTATTTATTGATGTCTTTGAGGATTCCCCTCATTACATGGCTTCTTTTTTAAAAAACAATTTGCATATTTATTGTATTAATTAAATATTTCCTATATTCTATATAGCGTAACAATCGTCCGGTTGGGGCCGGCAGGATCTTCGTATTTTGAATGTCATGCAATACTCATTACGGATGATCGGGCAGCTATCAACTACTTATGTGAGGGACAATAAATGAAGAAAAGACTTTTAGCAGCAGTAATGACAGGAATGCTGGCGATAGCAGCCATCCTGGCAACACCGATCGTAACAAGCGCTAAGACTTATACGGCGCCAAACACCTGGCAGGTAGTCACACCGGCGGGACCGATCGACAGTGGTATTCCCGTAATAGTCTCTACCAGCAGCAACAATAACAATAAGATAAATTATGCTCTCGCAAGCGTTTCTTCTTTAACCGATAGCATGCTTGCCATTGCATCTCCGTATCAATTAACTGACCCTGATTTTCTGGCAACCGCAAATTCATTCAGAGATTATTATGTAGTAAATGTTGTAGTGAGTTTTGAATATTTCTTTAGCGTAGGTGAAGTGATCACCATTACACATCCGGTATTGGGATCCGGAGAACTGGTAAGCATATGGTATCCTGACTACTGGTCAGTAACTCCCGGTGCAAACACTGTCAATGTCACATGTTTGAGTGGAGCAAGTTATTTTGAGTTATCATTGCTGTATCATCCCATGGCAGTTCCGGCACCTGTAGGAACCCCCGTCTCTGCACCCGTGGCAGCTGCACCTGCACCCGCTTCTTCCGGTGCCGAAGCAACCGGAGAGGTTATCAAGGCTTCCGGTGATTATGCACTCTCCTATGACGCATTAAAGTTTCTTGAAGACCACCCCGGTGTCACCCTCGAATATACTCTTACCTACGAAGGAAAGGAGTATCTCATCGTTATCCCCGGCGGACTCAAGTTCGCAGACCCCAGCATTCCCTGGTACAGCCCCCAGTTCCTGATCCAGTATTTTGCAAAGTAATACACGAAGACAGAACTGCTGTCTGACAGGCTGATATGAACAGAAGCCATGTTTTGAGGATACCCCTCATTACATGGCTTCTTTTTCTGTCGTCAGCTATTTAACGATGCGATCCTCCGTTTAGATCCCCCTAAATTCTGTATTGCAAATGTCTTGCAGTTTGCAATACACTGATATATACTATTAAAGTCGGAAGGAGTCATCATGGCCAAGAAAACTGCAACAGTCAGTGCCAGAATAGATGAAGAGATCAAGGACGAAGCTGAGGGTATTCTCCGTCAGCTTGGTATTCCCGTGTCTGTTGTGATCAATACTCTCTACCACCAGATCATCAACAAGAAGGGAATCCCCTTCACTCTCACCCTTTCCGATAAGGACAAGGAAACGCCACATAAGGGGGACGAAGAACATGATTGAAGAACGATTAAGAGACTACTTCGAAGTACACTGCATCAGCATTCGCGGCCTTATCGACAAGGCCGGCCTCGGAAGAAGCTTCACACGCTTCATAAACGGCACAGGACGCCTCAAGACAGACGATCTTCTGGCTATCTGCACCGCTCTGCATATCCGCCCCGAGGAGATAATAAACGGCTGATATCACATAACATCCCACAAAAAAAGGAAGCCTTTATAGGCTTCCTTTTTGCTTTAAAAGTGAGACACGAGGGAATCGAACCCTCGACAACTTGATTAAAAGTCAAGTGCTCTACCGACTGAGCTAGTGTCTCATATATGAGAGCAACTTTCTTAACAGGGCTAGCGGGATTCGAACCCACGAGTGCAGGAGTCAAAGTCCTGTGCCTTACCGCTTGGCGATAGCCCTACGGCAGGTCCGAATGCGATTAACCTGCTTCAAAAAAAAATCGCCTGTTGGCGAGGGTGGGTAGAGGGACTCGAACCCTCGACCTTCAGAACCACAATCTGACGCGCTAACCAACTGTGCTACACCCACCACGAACGTGCCCGAAGGGATTCGAACCCCCGACCCACGGCTTAGAAGGCCGTTGCTCTATCCAGCTGAGCTACGGACACAAAACAGACAACGATTATAATAACCAAAAACATTGTCTGTGTCAAGAAAAAAAGCAACTATTTCACATCAATTTTTCGGAACCGAATCTTCGCCAACAGATGCAGGACCTGCTGCATCCATCCCCTGGGAAACGGGACTCTGAAGCGGTGCACTCTGATCTGCTGTTTGCTGAGGTGTAAAGCTCTGAGGTGCCGGATTCTTCATGGGATCCTGTGCATATACATCAGGTCCGTACTGAGGCTGAGGATTATATGCATTACCCTGAGCATAAGGATTGGCCTGAGCCTGGGAATTAAATGCATTATTCTGGGCGTAAGGATTAGCCTGAGCCTGGGAATTAAATGCATTACCCTGGGCGTAAGGATTAGCCTGAGCCTGGGAATTAAATGCATTACCCTGGGCGTAAGGATTGCCCTGGGCATAGGGATTATTATAATAATTGTTCTGCGATCCGTATGGGTTGTATGTCTGCTGAGGTGCTCCCTGAGAATATCCGTATGCACCCTGAGCAGGACCGTAGGGAATCTGACCGGGAAGCAGTCCCGATACAAGTCTGTCCTTAAAACGTATCTTGCCAGAACATCCGACGATCATGAAGAACACACCGGGCAGCAGGAGGAATCCCACAACCCACCCGCCTCCGAGATGGAAATTACGTGCCAGGCGGATATTCCTTACAATGTGAAGGATAAAAAGCAGCACCGCTGAAATGATCACAATTATAAATGAAATACCGGTACCGTTTAATGCAGTATTATAATCCACTGTACTGAAGCTTGAGATCAGCACACCGAGAAAAAACAGCACAAAAGCAATGAGAGATGCTCCATAGACTATGGACAGAACAAGCTCTGCCCAGAACCAGTTCTTCATATCGGAAATCTTGAAGAGAAGATATCTGTTGTAAAAGGGGACGATCGCACCCCACTCATGCTCTCCTGCCTTGGTGAACATTCTCCACATTCCGATGATCGACAGTACAGCCAGGGCAAGATTCAGGAGATTTCCGAACCAGTTGAACATGTTGAAATAAACATATTTGGTGGTCGTCATCCTTTCCAGCATGTGGACAATACGCTCAACCAGCATAAATGAACCTATCATATTTCCGCCCATATGTAATATCATATCCGTCTCTCCCATCTCAAAATATGTCCGTTACAGTCCAACTATATACACCAGCAGATATCCTATTACAAGGATCCAGAAAATGGTGGCAAATGGCTGTTTAAATATAAAGCCTATGATCTTAAAGGGAAGCTTGATGGCAAGTCCGAGAAGCTTCAGAAGGATCCATATTATCGCCAGCAATATGATTATCACAAGTACAGCAAACATATCCCGACTCCTTTCAATCACAAACAGGACAAGTCGATTCTTATCCCGGCACCGCTGATACAGGGCTTAAGTTATAGCAAGACCGCCCGAAATGATGATATCATACAAGGCCCCAAAAATAAAATGTGATCTTACTCATTATATGCAAGGAACACATCGTCTATGGTCCCCCATCCTCCGGCAGCACCGCTGACCTCTAAGGTTACTGTTACCTTATCTCCTGCAGATACCCTGAAGACAGGTGCGCTTTCTTCCACATAGTAACCGGTCTCCTTCCAGCTCTGCCATCCTGTAAGAGTTACGCTTCCTTCGTAAGTCTGCCCTGTAGCTTCATTCTTAACAATAAGCTTCACCACATGGCCGTCACCCATATCTCCGCCCTGGGCCTTCATGGAAAATACAAGTTCTCCATCCTTATCCAACCTTACAGTCTGAGATGCCGTAAACGCAACCGTACTGTCATCCCAGAAGTGAAGTGCGTAATCTCCGCGGTACGGATCATCCCTCGTAACTCCTGCCATGGGATCACTTATCTCCCATCCCGTATTATCTCCCTTTTCAAAATCACCGTTTACAAGAAGATTGTGGGGAAGGACATTAACCTTAAGCATTACCTTTCTTGGAGTTCCGTCGCTTCCGGGTATCTCATCAGTGATGGTACAGTGGACCGTGTATTCTCCCACTGCAGACAGCTGCCTGAGCTCTTCCTCATCCCACTCTACATTGAAGGTAAGTCTCTGCTTATTGTCCAGCTCTCCCCTTACGGTCATTGGCAGATATGCATGTATATCCTCGCCTATCTCCATTGATACAGGTGCCGGCATGATCACCTGTGAAAGGGTAAGTCCCTCCAGCTCATGTCCCTCTCTCATATATCTGAAGGTATTGAGGGAATCGAGAGGATGTCCTTCAAAATCAAACAGAGCCTGGTTATCTACAGCGCTTCCGCCATAGTATTTTCCGGCATCGTCCGGGTCATATACGGAAGCATAACTTGATGCCCATCCCGAGCCGAACTTCTCCCACTTCTTCCTGTTTGATTCAAGAACCTTATCCGCATCGGAGCCCTTGGGGTTGTAATATCCGACAGGTATCCATGCAGGCTCCCAGTACATCATTCCAAGAGCCGCATCTCCCACATCCGCTATTGCCCCGGTGACAGATGCTATCTCGTCAGCCTGTCCCTGTACGCTGAAGCTGTAAAAAGGATTCGCAGAGTTGCTCTCATGGGATACGGTATTGCCGCTTCCGTCTCCGTCTTCAAGGGTATAGGCCCATGAGGTCTCAAGCACCATCACGCGCTTACCCGTTATATCCGCTATCTCGGACATCACCTCTGTAAGATTCTCAAGGGTTCCGTGCCAGTAGGGATAATAGGAGGTTCCGAAAATATCATAGTCAACGCTGCAGTCCGCGATATGACGGGCATAGGTTACGTAATCATGCTCAGGATTGGAAAAGTGAAGCGCCACCTTCGCATCAGGGAACACCTCCCTTACAGCCCTGCTTCCCGCATTGTAAAGGGCACACTTTTCGGTCCATCCCTTCTCACCGCTCATTCCGTTATCGGTTTCGTTTCCCACGGATACTATGGTGACGTTTACACCGGCGTCCTTAAGCGCGGTCAGAGACTCTCTTGTAAATTCCTCAAGTGCCGCTTCCTTCTCATCATCAGACATAAGAAGCCAGGCTTTCGGTGTCATCTGCTTGCCGGGATCAGCCCAGAAGTCCGAGTAATGATAATCTATCATCACCTGAAGCCCTGCTTTTGTGGCACTCTTTCCCATGGTTACGGCAGCACTTGTATCGCAGTTACCTCCGCCGTATCCCCTGCCCTTTTCATCAAAGGGATCGTTCCAGACTCTGAACCTGACTATATCCAGACCGCTTTCCTTAAGCAGTCTGAAATAGCCGTCCATATCCACCTTATTGCCTTCAAAGTCGTAGAAGGACGCTCCGCTTTTATCGATGGACAGATACGAGCTTACATCCGCACCCATCACAAAGTCCGCAGGAAGGTCATCTATCCTGCTTACCGAAACGCTCACATCCCTTGCAGTCCTGTCCATGAGTTCAGAACATTTCGGCTCCGAAGAACCGCCTCCGCAGCCGCTCATAAGAAGCATGGCGGAGGTCACAAGGGATAATCCCCTGACTATCATCGATCTTCTTTTCTTCATAACTGTCTCCTATAAAAAGACCGTACGATGGAACGTACGGCCTTTACACAATTAACATACTTCATAAAACAGAACCGATCATCCCTTAACCGCGCCTCCGGTAACGCCCTCTACGTAGTACTTCTGCAGGCACATGAAGAGGATGGTGACCGGTATCGCAACGAGTATCCCGCCTGCGCAGAATCTTGTGAAGAATCCCTGATAGTCATTGGTCCATACCCAGTTCTGCAGTGACACGGCGACGTTGTAGCTGTTGCTGTGTCCAAAGGCAACGTATGAAGCAAATACGTAATCACACCATGGAGCCATGAATGCAACAAGTGCGGTGTAGATTATGATGGGCTTGGAAAGGGGAACTATCATGCTTATAAGGATCTGTGCACGTGTTGCTCCGTCGATCCTTGCGGCTTCATCGAGGGACTTAGGGATAGTGTCGAAGTATCCCTTACATACGTAATAACCCATTCCGGAGCTTGCAATGCCTATAAGGATGAGGCCCGGAACCGCGCCTGCCTGGGTAAGTCCAAGGAGCTTAAGCAGGAAGTACAGACAGATCATCGTAAGGAATCCGGGGAACATTCCAAGGATCAGCCAGGTCCTCATAAGGAAGTTCCTTCCGGCAAATCTCATTCTCGAAAGAGCGTAGCTTACGCACACCACCACAACGGTCTGACCTGCAGTTACAAAGAAGGCGATGATAAGCGTATTGAGATACCATCTTATGAACTTGCACTCTCCCGAGAACAGATAGATATAGGAATCAAGCGAAAACTTTTTGGGCACAAGATATCCAACCATTCCGCCGAATTCCGTCACATAGGATCTGAAGGACTGGAGAACAAGTCCCACAAAGGGGAAGAGCCATACGATACTTATCAGTATCAGAACGATATATGTAAAGAAATTGCCTATCTTCTTTTTTCTGCTCATTATTGGAAGCCCTCCTCATCCTTAACCGAAGGCAGCATTCCGTATACCACAAGGGAAATGACAGCCGTGACAATGAAGACCATGATACCGATGACCGCTGCAATCTTGTAATCGTTGTTGGTTACGGTCACGGTATAGAGCCAGGTAACAAGAAGGTCCGTGGCACCTGCTCCGTCCGAAAGGGACATACTCTTGGGCTGACCCTTGCTGAGCAGATATATGACGTTGAAGTTATTGAGGTTACCGGTGAAGCTGGTAAGAAGGAACGGCCCTGTTACAAAGAGCATGTAAGGAAGGGTGATCTTCCTGAACATCTGGAAGGAGTTCGCTCCGTCTATCCTTGCGGACTCGTAGAGGTCTGCAGGGATGTTCATAAGGAGTCCCGTTGCAATGAGCATCATATAGGGAATGCCCACCCACAGATTAATGAGGATTATCAGAACCCTTGCATAATTCGCATTGGTCCAGAAGGGTATCGCCCTGTCAATGATCCCGTGGTTCATAAGGAACAGATTGATAAGACCGTCTGCCGCAAAGAGCTTGCCTATGTACAGAAGGCTTACGATCTGGGGGACAGCTATGGTCATTACCAGAATGGTCCTCCACAGCTTCTTGAACTTAATGCCCTGTCTGTTGATGAGTATGGCAACTCCCATTCCCAGGAAATAGTTGAGGAAGGTTGCAAAGAATGCCCAGCACAGCGTCCATCCCAGCACTCTGAAGAACGTGGGCCCAAGACCGGTGCCGCCGAAATCGAGGATTTTCTTAAAATTCTCAAGTCCGACCCATGTGAAAAGAGCTGAAGGCGGTGTATGGTTCTTGTCATAGTTGGTGAATGCGATACATATCATGAACAGTATCGGCAGCACTGTGAAGACAAATATCCCGATAACAGGAAGAGTAAGAAGTGTCTGTGCAAAATTCTTATCAAAGAGACTGTGCCAGTCTTCCTTATTGGTAGGAAGCTTCTTACCGACCGCAAGTCTCTTCTCGCATCTATAACTGTCTCTTAAGCTCATGCTCCACAGGATAAGCAGTGCGATAAACGCCAGTATGACCAGTATTCCGTAGAGCAGGATAAAGAAGGAATTATCACCGTATGAAATGGTTCCGTCGGGATTATATCCGCCGGATGAATTACCCAGACTGGAGAACTTGGAAATGTATTTCCAGCCGAAGCCGAAGATCATCCACAAAAGAGCAAGCTCTCCCACAAGAAAAGTAAAACCTCTCAGGAACTGCTTCCTGAGAATATGAGCAAAGCCGAAGATGACCATTGACACTTTGGTCATCGGGCTTCCCTTGACTATTGATTCCCCTAATTCACGGAGCATGCGCATAAAGCCTCTGCCAAACTCCCTGAAAGCTTCTACATTTTTTTTGAATTTATCCATTGAGAAGTCCTCCGGATACAGACTTTTCATTTCCCCTGAAAACGGGGCAGGGAGCCGAAAGGTCCCCTGCCCCGCGATTGTAATACTCTTTAGTTCACATATGCTTTACTGTGCATAGCTTATGCAGGTATCCTGGAAATCCTGAAGTACCTGAAGGAGCTCTGCATCGGTAGCCTTGTCATAATCGCCTGCGATGATGCTGTCACCGAGTGCGGTAGCAAGTGACCAGTAGTCACCGGGATACTGTCCCTGAGGAACGGTAAATGCAAGCTGCTGACCGAGTGCTGAAAGAGCCTCGTCACTGGTAACCTTGTCAGATCTCTGTGCAGTGATGTTGGAAGGTCCCCAGAATACTTCATCGTAACGTGCAAGCTGTACTTCTGCGGATGAGAGATACTTTGCGATAGCCTTGCATGCTTCGAGCTTGTCTGCTTCGGTCTGGGGCTTAACGCCGAGAAGCTTGAATCCGCCGAATCCTGACATCTGAACTCCGCCTACGGTAGGAAGAGGAGCACATGCATAGTTGTCTCCGAAGAGATCCTTGGCAGCGCCTGCATCCCAGGTTCCGTCAACGATAGCGCCTACGTTGGTAGCGTTGCTGATGGATGATCCGTTAACGAATGCGGGAGACATATGAAGGTTGATCATATTTCTGAGAGCCCTGACACCTGCATCGGATGCATATGTAGCATTGCATGCGGTGAATGCTCCGGTGGAGTCTGTGTCATAGGTAAGTGTGCAGCCGTTATCTCCGAAGAAGAATGCAGTCTGATACCAGCCTGAGTTGATCTCCATGTAGAAGCTCTTGCCTGCGCTCTCACAAGACTTTACGATGCCTTCAAGAGTTGAAGGATCGGAGACTACGGACTTGTCATAATAAAGGAAATATCCGTTATCAGAGGTGATGGGATATGCATAGGTGATATCTCCAACCTTGGCTGCTCCTACTGAACCTGCATCGTTCTGCTCTGCAACCCATGCTGCATCAGCATCTCCGATGGGAGTGATGGCCTGAGCCGCAACAAGACGTGAAAGCTGATCCTGAGGGAATCCATAGATATCAGCGCCTGCCTCAACATCAGTGACCATATTGGTTGCGGCATCGCCCTCTCCTACGGGCTCAACGATGATGGTATATCCCGAATACTTGGGATTGGCTTCCTGGAAAGCAGCAACCTGAGCTTTGGTAAACTCGACAACATTCTCGGCAACCCAGATCTTGATCTCTCCTGTGGCCTTTCCGCAGCCTGCAAGAGAGGTAAGAGTTGTTGCCACGAGTCCTGCACTGAGTACAAGACTAACTAACTTACGTTTCATAATATATCCTCCGTTTCTTACCGGGTGTTGCGCACCGGAACTGTTCCGAAAGCGTTTTCACACCCTTCGCCACTCAATATATCACATGAATATCAAAAAGAAAACGTTTTTCCGGATTAATTTTACTTAAATATTTTATGAGAGGAAACTTTTATCGCAGTAAAGAGTTTTCCGATCTGCATGATATCAGCATATTTACGGAAACCTTACCATCTGCCTTATATATATTATTTTTGACATCTTTTTACAGGAAATGTAAAATTTCAGACATGGGCAACAACAGAAAAAGCAAAAAAAATACAACTCCTAAAACCGGCAGGGAAAGATTATTCGAGATCATCCAGATAGGTACCAGGAAGGATCTGCTCAGCACCGCTTTTGATATGGTACTGATCACCATCATCATCCTGAACATCCTGTCGCTTATCCTGGAATCCTTCGATCAGCTCTCATTCCTTGGGAACTTTTTCGAATTCCTGGATATATTCAGCATAATCTTTTTCCTTATAGAGTATGTATTGAGACTTGCAACCGCAGACTATCTGTATCCCGATAAGTCAAAGGCGGGAGCTGTGCTTGCGTTCATCATCTCCTTCGACGGAGTGATAGAGCTCCTCACCATTCTTCCCTTCTATTATCTGTCGGGATTCGTAGTGTTCAGACTCTTAAGAGTAGCGAGGATATTCAGACTTTTTAAGATCAATTCAACATATGATTCCTTCCACGTCATACTGTCCGTATTCAGGGACAAGATAAGCCAGATCGGAGCTTCGGTCATGATCATCCTCATACTGATGCTCGCTTCCAGTCTGTGCATGTATTCGGTGGAGCATGAGGTCCAGCCCGAGGCATTTCCCAATGCGCTGTCAGGATTATGGTGGGCTGCAACCACCATCTTCACCGTCGGATACGGAGATGTACATCCGGTCACACTTATGGGCAAGACCATAGGAATAGTCGTGGACTTCCTTGCAATGGCCGTCGTAGCGATACCTACGGGCATCATCTCGGCAGGCTTTGTTGAAAAGTCCACAGCCCTTAAGCGCGGGCAGTCGTCGGGCGATGAAAAAGCCGGTCTCATCACCGTGACGGTTGGTCCGGAGAACTCCTATCAGGGTAAAGAGATCGGCAAGATTGAAAATAAAGATGATATAGATATCCTTGTTCTCATAAGGGACGGAGTATGTGCCGTGCCCACAAGGAATATCAAGGTAAAGAGCGGAGACATACTGGTATGCAGGAGGAATGACTGATCATCCTATCGCCATGACCACCCCGCCGGGATTTTCGTAAGTCGTCGAAAGTCCGCCGGCATTAATGATCTTAACATCCGTAAATCCGAATCGTTCCGTAAGGATCCTTGCGATCTTGGTACACAGCTCCTTGCTGTCACACTGGGTGATCCTTACACTTGCGGATCTGTCTATATCCTTCTTCTCTATGTGATACAGCATGCGGTTCACGGCATGGTTCATTCCTATGGCCTGATCGATCTGTCTGATCTCACCGTCATCTCCGATGAGCACCGGCTTGATGTTCATCGTCGTTGCCACAAGAGCCTTGATACCCTTTAATCTTCCGTTCTTCTTGAAGGTCTCGAGATCATCGAGAACAAAGACCGTGAACATCTCATCACGGAACTTCTCTCCCTTTTCCACCACCTCGTCAAATGAAAGCCCCTCATCAGCAAGCTTTATGATCTTCTCAACGAGAAGCGACTGTCCCGCAGCAGCACTCTTGGAATCAAAAACATGGATGCGTACGCCTTCATGCTCTTCCTCAAACATCTCCTTTGCAACCATGGCACTGTTATATACACCGCTCAGCTTGGCAGAAAGGGTTATGACATAGTTATCGCATTTTTCATCAAATGCACTGAAGAATGCATCAGGTGAGGGACATGCAGACTTGGGATAGCCCGGATCTCCCTTTATCAGACTGATCCAGTCAGCCTGACTTCTGATACCGTCATCGCGGTATTCAACACCCCCGATTATGATTGACATGGGAACACGGGTGACGTTACCCTTTTTCATCTGCAGCTTTGTAAAATCACAGCAGCTGTCTCCTATTATCTTATAAGCCATATTGTCTCCTCCCTAAATTTTTCCATGGGATTATCCTACCACATTTGGCAAATTACATATATAATAAATAATTAGGAACTGAAATAAACAGGTCCTGAGGATATTATGTGATCCGAATAAAAAGAGAGGTGGAAAAGATGAAAAAATATGTTGCTGAACTTATTGGAACAGCGGTCCTTGTATTCATGGGATGCGGAACTGCAATGCTCGTAGGATGTGATGCCGCTAACGGCTCCGGCTACCTGCTCACTGCACTTGCATTCGGTCTTGCCATTGTTGCGGAGGCTTACTGCATCGGAAATGTATCCGGATGCCATGTCAATCCCGCTGTATCACTGGCAGTATTCATGAACGGTGGAATGAAGAGCAAGGATTTCTGCGGATATGTTATTGCACAGGTTATCGGTGCATTCGTAGGTTCCGGACTTCTTGCATGTGTATTCGGAACAGGAAGTGTCAAGGACATGACCGGCGGATTCGGATCAAACGGACTTGCCGGAGTTAACGGAAGCATCGTTGCGGGACTTCTCGTTGAAGTGATCCTCACCTTCATCTTCGTACTTACCATTCTCGGTGTAACATCCAAGGAAGCAGGACATGGTTCATTCGGCGGACTCGTTATCGGACTTACCCTTACCTTCGTACACATCGTAGGTATCGGACTTACCGGAACCAGCGTAAACCCTGCAAGAAGCATCGCTCCCGCAGTATTCGCAGCAGTAAACGGCAATACCGCTCCCATTGCAGCTCTCTGGATATTCATCGTTGGTCCCCTTGTAGGTGCCGCACTTGCTGCTGTAACCCATAAGAGCCTTAACGCAAAATAAAAGTCTCAGGGCACCTGGTAAGAGACCGTAATACATGATAACAACCCCCCTCACGCTGACGGCTTAATGCCGTTAACATGAGGGGGTTTTATTAACTGTCCGGCACAGAAGTCTGTCCGCCGTCACGTCTGTGACAGTGCAGAGATTCCCTCAACCACCGCAGGAAGGAACTGCTGCTTTCTGGAGACTATTCCGTTCAGGAGCACATCAGGATCCGTCTCATGGATATCTGTCTGAAATCCGTTCTTAAGGACTTCTCTTGCTCCCTCGCCTGCCCACACGATTCTTGAGGATTCGGAGGGGATAAGTGTGATCATCATAAAGGCCATATCCAGCTTTTCAGAATTCATGAAGCCCTTTATTGAGTCTCCCGCCTTGCTCTCCGCTACCTGTATCTCTTCCTTCATCATGGCATTGACCTGGGAGATACCCACCGAATAGCCTTCTATGGTGAACTTCTTGAAATCTCTCTTAAGGAGTTCTTCACCGGTCTTGTGTTCAAAGTCACTTCCTGCCTTGAACATCTCCCGTGCAAATTCATCCTGCATTATGCCTGCGATATGGGCAAGCTCATTACCGCACTGTATATCCACATCGGTGCATGTGGGACTCTTATAGATCAGTGTGTCCGAAAGTATCGCCGCACACAGAAGACCTGCGATCTCAGGCTTGACCTCAACATGCGCTTCCTTGTACATCAGATAGACAATGGTGGATGCAGAGCCCAGCGGCTGATTCCTGAAAAATACAGGGGATACGGTCTCTACCGCGCTGAGTCTGTGATGGTCGATTATCTCAAGTATCGAAGCGGATTCTATTCCGGTAACCGCCTGATTCTTCTCATTATGATCCATCAGTATGACCTGCTTGCGCTTGGCACCAAGGAGATTCCTTCGTGAGATCATTCCCACATAATCACCCTTTTCATCAAGGACCGGGAAATATCTGTGGTGTGCCTGAGCCATTACAGGTCTTACATCATCCACATAATCCGTCATTCGGAATGTCACAAGGTCCTGGGACTTCATGAAGTACACAACAGGTATGGACTGGTCGATCATCTTGGAAACGGAAAAGGCATCATACTTCGTCTCTATGATCCTTACATTCATATCCATGGCAAGATTCCTTACTCCGTCAGAAGGTCTGCTTCCGGAGCAGGTGATTATGCAGGATGCACCGGCATCAAGGCATTCCTCCGCATCCCGGGTACCATCGGGTATGATCACTATATCACCGGGCTCAACGCCTGCTGCCCCGGTCTGAGACACGATAACGCGCCCGCCCTCTACGGTGCCCTGCTCATCTCCGGCAAGAAGCGTTCCTTCAAGAGTCTCAACTATATTCGAATAGGGAGTATGGGCAAGAGCAAGGATCCCGTTATCATCCGTATCCATGTATGAATCAACGATATCTCCCAGAGTTATCAGCCCCTTTAGAGAAGATCCCTCAGTTATGCAGAGAGTTACGGTCTCGGCATCATGCATGACCTTCCAGGCGTTCTTAAGAGAAAGCAGAGGTGATGCACCCGGAAGTCTCTTGATATCCATATCCATTACCTGGATCCTGATATCCTTGACATAATCCGGGGCCTTTACTCCGAACCTGGACAGCACGAATTTGGTCTCGTCATTCAGATGACCGCATCTGACAGCTCTGTAATCTCCGCCTGTCAGTCTCCTCTTAAGATCTGCATATCCTATGGCGGAACAGACCGAATCCGTATCGGGATTCTTATGACCAATAACATATACCGGACGTGACTTATCGACCTGCATATCTCACACCTTTCCGCTTCAGTGCTTTATAAACCATTACGCCATTATATATTCGGGAACAGGGCCGAAATATGTCTTCGGAGCCTCACCCTTTGCCTGTCTTATCACAAGTCTGGTGAGCACACTTCCGGGATCACATCCGTAGATCGTGATCACATTCTCACCCTTCCTTCCGTCAAATGTAAGAGACTGCTTTCTATCGTGATCAAGCACTGCCTTGCACCATTCTCCGCAGCTATTCTCACCTGCTCTGTAGGTATCCGATACCATCTTCAAAATTCTGACATCCCCGTCATTTACAGATACTCCGAAGGAGGCATATGTATCCCTGAGGATCGGACCGCCTGGTGCTGCATGGACTGTAAGTTCATACTTTCCCTCTTCAGGAATATATACCCTGTATGCTGCACTTGGCATGCCGGAAGGATCACCGCAGGCATCAGCAGGTACTGTTCTCATACCGCTGTGGAACTTCTCGTAAGAGGTGTACACCTTAAGATCACATTCCCTGCCACCTGTAAGCTTCTCAAAATCAGCAGCTTCAACAGCGCACTCAAGAGGCATATCAGCTTCAGGATATCTTACGTCTCCCGGAAGGACCGGTACATAGAAGGATGCATTAAGTTCTTCATCCGTAAAATCTCTTGCGCATACCCTGACAGATACTTTGGCAGGACCCGATGTGATCTTCACCGATCCGGTGATACCGGTTTTGCCCGCCGCCTCACATGCCTTGTGAAGAAGCTCTCTGTCTGCACTTACGGTTATATATGCAACGGAAGTATCAGGACCCTTATCAGAAAGACCGGCCTCATCAGCAGCTCCGGGGATCTTTCCTTCCTTTACGGAAAGTACGATCCATTCATCATCCGTCTCTGCATTCCATACAGCCTCATCCCTGCAGCAGTTTTCGATGGATATACGTCCCTCAGCTCCGGGGACAAGGAGATCCGGCATAAAGAGTTCTCTCTTTGTCCAGTCTCCTCCCATTGTGGAAATGGGAAGGCCTGCGACACTGACACTGACTCTCGCTTTATGATACGGATCCACATAGGTTCTTGTGGGTATCCTGTGTTCTTCTTCGTTCCAGTAGATAAATCCGATATGCTCGGACATCATCATATTCTTCCATTTGCCGTTTCCGAGCCCGTTATATTCCCTGCACAGCTCATCATCAAGTGCAAGACACTGTCTGATACCCTCAGCATAATAGTTGGCAGAAGGACATCCTCTCTGTGCAAGAGTAATGTTAAGTCCGCTGTAGAGCTGCATGGTAAGCACGTTCATGGATGCCTTTGCAGGGAAGTACACAAGCTGAAAGAAAGCATCATAGAGATCCTTTCCCTTATACCTCTCAATAGCAGCATCCGCAGATGCGATGATCCTGCCTGCCTTTGCCAGCATCTTCCTGCCTTCGTCATAATAAACCGGATTGAAGGTGAAGGGGCTTATGGTCTCGGGTCTTCTCGCGGAATTAACCCTTGTATAATCCTCGAGGAGGTTCACGGCTTCCGCTACTGCCTGAGAGCCTTCCTTTCCGAACTGAGCCTCAGCCCATGCCGCGGTATATGAGCTGTAATCATTACTCCATTTATCATAATCATAAGCAAGATCCATGAAATAATTCAGAGGAAACTCAACAGGCTTAAGGTCGCCCACGTTAACTATCCACAGGTCCCTGACACCGCAGTCCCATGCCTGTCCCATCTGCTCTGCGATACGGGAAATATGGGTACTGTTGACCCATTCATAGGAAACAGGACCACCGTGATAATCCAGATGATAGTACATTCCGAAGCCGCCCTTATGAGCACGGTCTTCCTTAGGAGGAAGAAGTCTCATATAACCGTGATTGTCGTCGGCAAGAAGGATGATGGTACCGTCAAGTCCTTCCCAGCACCTTAATCCTTCGTTTTCCTCATCTCCGTAGTAGAACTTCTCTACTTCCTTATATACGGCAAATACCTTATCGATCTCCGAAACCCTGTCACCGTATACTTCTTCAAGAAGACCGTTCTGGGTGGTGATAACATCCTTGAGGTAATTGATATTATCGAGAGTGGTACACTCCCTTCCAAGCATCTCAGAGTCAGCCTCGCCTCTCATTCCAACAGTAACAACATTCTCAAAGGGAGCATTTCTCTTAAGTCCGTCTCTCCAGAAATTGATAAGTCCCTCTCTGTTTCTGTTGAAGTTCCAGTCATTACCGTATATGGAATCGGGGCCCTTTACATGGGAAAATTCCTCACCGTGCCTCATGCAGGGCTCGTGGTGGGATGTTCCCATAACAACGCCATACTCGTCGGCAAGCTTTGCATTTTCAATGCCGGGGCCTTCTTCCGAAAAGCATGATGCCCACATGGCAGGCCAGAAATAGTTTCCGTGCATACGGAGCAGCAGTTCGAATACATGATCATACATCTTCGAATTGAATCCGCCGAAATTCTCCCTTGTCCAGTTACCGAAGGAAGGAAATTCATCATTGATGAAAAAGCCTCTGTAGCGGACCGAGGGCTCCCTGCTCACCATATTATCCTTATCAGTGACATGTACGCATTCCTTGGATGCAGGGATGACATCAGCAAACCACACCCAGGGACTGACCTCAATAAGCTCGGAAAGATGGAAAAGTCCGTATATGGTACCTCTCTTGTCGCTTCCTGCGATAATGATGCAGGACACGCCCTTTATCTCAGCCACGGTAAAAAGATATACCTCTCTCTTTCCGCGGACAGCGGAGAGGTTGATGATACCCCTCTTCTCAAGATCGTCTATTATCCCAGACCTTCCGATACATCCGGCAAATATCATTCCCTCTGTAAATTCACTTCCGGAAAGTGCACCCTCATATAAAGCGATATCATGTGCTTTGCCAAAGACCAGCTCGATATCGTCCCTGACCTTGCCGGCCACCCTGATGACTCCAGGCCAGTCATTCTTATCAAGGCAAAGAGTCGAATTACTGTTTATTGTAAAGTTCATTTTTCACTCCGTTTCATCCCGGTGCTTCCGATAACAGATCACATCCATGGATAAATATATATTTACAGGTTCATAACACTAAAATTTTACCATAATCAGGGTACAGTGAACACAAAATTAAAATAACCCCAAATACACTCGGGCATTTAGGGTTATTTGAAATCTGTATGAAATTATGGCAGAGCGCGTATGACTGTTCAGCGTTCCGACGGTTCAAAATGTGGCATGAGCTCAAGCTTGTGAAGGTTCATCCTGTGCATACGGTCGATCTTATTCCTGATCTCCTCATCCTCACAGATGCCGGTAGCGATGTATCTGTCCAGAGTCTTATAAGTAAATCCGATCTTGTCCTCATCACTCATACCGCTGAGTCCATCGGAGGGCTTCTTATGTACGAGGCTTTCCGGAAGCCCGAGGAAGTCTCCTATCTGAAGGACCTCCTCTACGGTAAATGCAGCAAGTATGGACATATCCCCGGCACTGTCACCGAACTTGGTGCTGTATCCTATATAATCCTCGGATTTATTGCAGGTATTGATAACTCTTCCTCCGTTTTCAAGTCCCTGTGCAACGGCATAGAGAGTGGTCATCCTGACTCTTGGAGGTATGTTGATCTGAGTGTCTCTTGAAACAAAAGCCCCTGCTTCGGTCAGAGCCTCCTTGAGCGCGGTTGTGGCACCGTTTATGTTCACTGTAAAATTCGGGATCTGCAGATGCTCCACAAGAGTTCTGGAATCATTGATATCCGGCTGAACTCCGTCCGGCATCATTACACCCACAACCCTCTCCCTTCCGAGGGCTCTCACAAGAAGCGCAGCGGTAACGCTGGAATCCTTGCCTCCGGAGATCCCGACCACCGCACTGCATTTCGGTCCGTTCTTCTCAAAATACTCTCTGATCCATTCGGTTATCTCATTAACTGTTTTCTCTACGTCCTTAAGCATATGAATTCCTTTCCCCGGTAGGCTCATCCGATAATAACGTTATCTTTTCATCCTGTCGTCACTGCTCGTGTTCCATACGCCACCTGATACAACGCTTCAGATAGTGGACGTAATCCGGATTCTTGCACATTCCCTTTCCCTCTGTATCGGAGATCTTCGCAACATCCTGTCCGTTGCATTCAGTGGTCTTCATGACGATATTGAGAGCGGGAACTTCCGTATCATTGGCGACATAAGTACCGATACCGAAAGCAACCTTGGCCCTTCCTTCAAAATATGCATTGATGTTATGAGCCTTCTCAAAATCAAGTGAGTCAGAGAAAAGAAGTGTCTTGGTCCTCGGATCGATACCGAGATCCTCATAGTGCTTTATCATCTTATCTCCCCACTCTAGCGGATCGCCGCTGTCCTGTCTTACTCCGGAGAAAAGTGTAGCATAGGTAAGCTGGAAGTCTCTTAAGAAGCAGTCAGTGGTAATGGCATCGGTAAGTGCGGTTCCGTTCAATACTCCGTACTCCTTGACCCATGCATCAAGTGCATACCAGTTGGAATATGCGGGATTGTGCTTGTGATTGCCCTGTCCCACACACATGATCCACTCATGTGCCATGGTTCCCACAGGCTTTAATCCGAACTTCTTAGCCAGGTATACATTGGAGGTTCCCACGAAGAATGATCCGTCAAGTTTAGCCTTGGCAAGTTCCGAAACAGCCAGTTCCTGTGCCTCTGCGGAAAGTCTTCTTCTGATACCGAACTCCGAGAATGCTCCTATCTTCCAGGTACCGTCTTCAAGCTTTTTGATCTTATCGGTAAGACGCTCTTTGAAGCTCTCCAGAAGCTTTTCATAGTCAAATCCCATGCGGAAATAGACACCGTTTACGATGGCAAGGGTAGGGATCTCATACATGGAAGTATTGAGCCATGTTCCCTTTGTTTCGATGGTAAGACCGCAGTCTGCATCCGTACCGATCTCGAAATCCTCGAATCTGGGATGCCAGAGCCTTAAGAAATCCACATAGGATCTCTGGAACCAGGTGATGTTACCGAGATATTCCAGCTCTTCTTCCGTGAATTTCAGTTCACAGTAAAGAGCAATCTGACGCTTTATCTCTTCTACCATCTCTGCCGTAAAGTGCACGTCCTCATTCCTGCACTTGAACGTCCATGTAGTGGTATAGCTGGGAAACTGGTGATAGATGGCCTGTCCCATTGAAAACTTGTAGAGATCGGTTTCAAGTAAGCTGTTGATGATCTGTTCCATAATGAACTCCTTTCAGGTTCTTATATTATATGGCATTTAGTGTTCTGTATCATATAGTCCGTGTTCACGGATGTATTCATATGTTCCGGCAGGCAGCAGACTTTTATATTTCTCAGGATCCTCACGTATCATTGTTGAGGAGATATTCCTTCCTCTGTACCGGGATATGTATATCCGGGCATTTTCTCTTTCTTCGAGATCCTTTTTTCTTAGAAGTATCTCATCCATATCATCATCCCCTCTCGGGATCACCGCAAGAGTAACCGATGACAATATCTCCCTGTATCTGTACCATTTATCTATCTCGAAAAGAAGATCGCTTCCGCACATAAACCAGATCTTCAGATGTCCATAATCGGTATTATCCGGCACACCGTTTTCCCGGAAATATCTGATGGTCTCTACAGAATAGCTGGGAGTATCCTTGTCGGTCTCAACAGTTGAGATCTCCCAGGGTATGTTAAGCCCCTGCAATCCTGCCCTTGTCATCCCGATGCGGTCAGCGGCAGGGCTTACCTTCCTTCCCACATTCTCCTTAAAATACGGATGACCTGTGGGTATGATGTATATCCTGTCGGGCCCGATCTCCTCATTAAGATTCTTCAGGAGTTCGTAATGCCCCATATGAAACGGGTCAAATGTTCCTCCAAAGAGTGCTATGTTGTAGATCCTGTTTATCTCCAAGGCTCCTCACCCTTTCCGGTAACGTGTATCTGGCAGCTTTCCATTGCCTTTATCGCGGTATCATGGCTTTCCGGTGTTACCCCGGCGCTGCAGGAAGCATCCACATATATGGGGATGTCCGGACAAAATGCCTTGACAAGAAGTGCGTTACTTATGACACATATGTCAGTACAAAGTCCGAAAAGTTCGACACTGTCATAATCCACTTCTGCCAGTTTTTCGGAAACAAGCTTTCCAAGATCCCTGCTTCCAAAGGTTTCCTTGTCGAGGATGATGGCACCATCTGCCAGTTCTGCAAGTGCCGGGGTGATCTGCCACCCGTCACTTCCCTTGATGCAATGGGGGACGGGAAGATTCCTGCCCTCTTCAGTGTTCATATAATTCTCACCGTGGGTATCCCTGGTAAAGATCACGGTATCTCCCGCTTCCTTTGCTGCCTTTATCTTATCTGCGCAGCGGTCAACGATCTTAACTGCTTCGGCAGAACCGAGAGCTCCGTCGATGAAATCCTTCTGCATATCAACTACTACGATAATTTTCTTAGCCATAAGCTGTCCCTCCGAATCATTCTTCCTATCCAAGGATCTGCATAAAGTTTATCTTATTTACTATGCACCAGAGTTCAATGGTATTGCACAGATTCTGATAATCCGCATAAGTCCGCTTGTTCTCATGTTCATTCTTACCGAAGTTGTATTTAAATCTCTCATTGCCCTTGGTGATGACGATCATATCTCTGGTGAGTATGTCATAGCTTGCAGGAACCATTAAAATATTGAGAATGCTGCCTGCACTTAACGTCTTATCTCCAATGGCAAGGGAATACTCATCCACATATATTCTGTTCGGAAGAGTCAATATCTTCCTGTATGCAATAATAGATGGTATGGCTTCGGTAAAAAGAAGCACCACTCCGCCAATGCCCGCAAATATATATGCTGTGAAGAAGCCTGCAGAGTCTTCATGAGTTGCCAGATAGTAACCTGTCATACCGAGGAAGATCACAAACACAAGGACGGTGAGCCCGCATCTTACCATCATCCTGTTTTTATTTGCCTTGATTATCCTGTCATTTGGAATGATGAATTCATGTCCTGTCTTAAAGTATTCGGCAGTCGCATCCATATCGTGTGACTTGGTGAATCTGGTCTGCCCGAGATAGGTAACAAGCTCGGCGAATTTATTCTTGGACAGATTATTGGCATTGATCTTCAGGGGCTTTCCCGATGCCTGTGTAATACTTATCTCACGTGATGTACCGTAATAGATACCGTTCATGTAATGTCTTGTGACATTGGAACCTGCAAAAGCCGAAAACGGATACTTAGTTACTTTCTTACCCTTAACAAGTTCGAAGCCGTCTTCGAATATCTGAAGATAATATTCCCTGACAAATATGAGACACAGTGCCGCAAGGACAAGAGCAACGGAAATGGCTATCACCAGACACAGTGCCGCATTGTTACTAATACCGATAATACCGTTTGCAAGAGCCAGTCCACCGATAAAACCTGCAAGTAATGCCACTATGGATGTAATAAGCTTATTGCTCGATACCCTGAATTTTCTGTCGTTCATGATCCTGATCCCCCTTTTTTGAGTACGTATTCCTTGCTTGTTCTTCCACCTTTGATGACCGATCTTCTCTCGGTACCGGTCTCGGTGATCTTATCACTCACCATGTCGCGGAAGCTTTTTTTGTATAAAGGTCTGCCAAGAACAGCCTCATATGCTGACTGGAGTTCAGGAAGGGTGAATTTACTGTCAACAAGGCAGAATGCCTGATCGTTATAAAGTATCTGCTCTCTCAGCTTCTTCATCGCTTCGATCAGGATCTCCACATGGTCGAAAGCAAGTGCTTCTTCGCTTTTCAGGGAGGGAATATAGTTCTCATATGTTACCGCTCCGTTGGAGAAGGCTTCCTTCTTCAGTGAATATTTAATAAGCACATCCTTCTCATCATTGGATAATTCGATGGAAGTATCAGTGAAGTTCAGATCAAACCACGCTGCATCCTCGGCGTCATCGCAACCCTTCACTTCATCAAGCTTCGGAACCAGTGCCAGATATGCGATACTTATTACCCAGGTCCTCGGATCTCTTCCCGGCTTTGTAAAGGTATAAACCTGGTCGAGGTAGATTCCTTTTAATCCTGTCTCTTCTTCAAGTTCTCTCGCGGCCGCCCGGTATGCAGTCTCATTCTCTTCGATAAAGCCGCCGGGCAGTGCCCAGCAATCGATAAACGGATGATTTCCCCTTTTGATAAGCAGGATCTTCAGTCCGGAATGATCTTCATTCATACCAAGGATAAGTATGTCAGTCGTGACCGAAGGTCTCTTGTAATCCCCCGGGTTATATGCCTTGAGAAACTGCTTTTCTGTAAGGCCGTCTTTATTTTTCCTGTTGGCTCTGCTGTTCGTCTTCATCACCCTCTCTTGTCTGTACGCAATCTGTAAAACATACACCGATCAGTTTGCTGTTTTCATCATATGGGATACTGTCCCATTACCGGACTCACCGGCGTTTAAGTATTCTTGTAATACTTAAGTCTGAATCCATTATACACTATTTAAGTATTATTGCAATACTTATTTTTAAAAATATAAAAATACCCTCCGTCATCTCCGCATATCATCTGTCTGCAAAGAATGTCAGAGGGTATGAATTACTCCGAAAGACATTTTGCAAGGAGAGCTTCGCAGCCTTCCAGGATCTGCTTATATACTCCCTTGAAATCCCCGGTATACCAGGGATCATCGATATCCTCAGGATGCGTGGTGAAATCCATAAGAAGATGAACCTTTCCCTCCGGATCACCGCCGAGGATACGGTTCATGTAACTTAAGTTAAGATTCTCCATTCCGATTATGTAATCATACTCTTCATAATCGTCACGCCTAAGCTGCCTTGCCCTCTTGCCCTCACAGGATATCCCGTGGCGTGCAAGCTCAGCCCGTGCAGGAGGATAGACAGGATTACCTATCTCCTCAGTACTTGTTGCCGCAGATGCGATCTCAAATGCATCCGACAGCCCCCTCTTTTCAACCAGATCCTTCATCACGAATTCTGCCATTGGGGAACGGCATATGTTGCCCCAGCAGACGAACAGTACTCTTGTCATGTCTCAAACCTTCTATTTTACTGGATTTCTCGTTTTATGAGCTTGATATAATTTGACGTATTTTGATGGGCAAAAGGTGCAAAAAAGGTGCAAATCATGAACATTTGCACCCGGACCAAATCATGAAATTGACTTAAGTATTTTGTCCTGATCACGTTTTCCATACACCAATCGGAGAATAACTATATTCCTCTCCTCGTCATCGACTATATAATAGCATATATAATTATCGACAAGAAATCTGCGTACATCATTTCTTTTCAGATGCTCATTTTCCACTAATCTCCCGCTATTTGGCGTTTTACAGATTTCATCTATCTTCTTCTCCAGTTCATCCGCAAATCCAGAGGCCGCATCCGGATTAGATAGTTCTTCTGCAATATACTCAAATGTTTCATCAATATCCGCCTCAGCAATTTCAGTAAGAACATACCCATATTTCCTAGATGCCATGCTTTTTCCTCAGCTTACTTATAGCAGACTTTCCTTCTACCACCTTGCCATTCTCCCAATCTGCAATACCCTGATTTACAAGAGTTGCCTCACCGATTTTACGCATAGTTCTCTCATAGTAATCGATATCCATAACCACCAGCCTGCCATATCCGTTCTTAGTCACAAATACAGGTTCATTCGACTCTGCACATAGCTTTTCTATTTCTACTGTATTTTTCAAGTCTCTCATTGGAACAATCTGCATAATGCGCCTCCCTTGTGGCTAAATTATATATCGCATTCAGCCACACTTCAACATTTTATTGCATTTGCTCCCGTAATATGAATTTTGACCTGCATTTGCTCCAAAATGTATCGAAACCATTTACAAAGTACTCTTCTGCTTGAAAAG
The DNA here is from genome assembly GCA_902761225.1 of uncultured Lachnospiraceae bacterium. Lineage (GTDB taxonomy): Bacteria > Bacillota > Clostridia > Lachnospirales > Lachnospiraceae > AC2028. The sequence goes on from CACWJQ010000015.1 coordinate 55,089, forward strand.
CTTATGCTGTCTGGCAATGATCTTTTTTATGGTTTGTGAATAGTCTCGCTTCTCCTCATAGTTTCCTTGTTCAGGTGAATAACATTTGTATGTCGCAAACATCTCTATTTTCTGTTCTTCCTTTTTAAAATCTTTATATGGAGTATAGGTAAATGTTCCCTTACAATTTTCTTCATGCCATCTCCTCTGCTTAACGGTTCTTTTGTTATAGCAATCCTCACATAATGGCTCCACCCATCCGTCGGTAAGCACCGGCGAATTAATACGTCCGCATGAAAGACAGAAAAAGCCGGAAATGTAGTCATATTTTGATTCCAGCCTCAACACTTCACCGGGTGCATCGTTCGAGTACAACCTAAGAGTTCCATACTTTTCCTTAACCTCAATCCATTGAAAATCATTCAGGTAATGATTCCGGATCAGCACTTCCCGATATTCCTCAAGCATTATTTTTCCAAAAGCTCTTTTCCAACCGTTTGGTACATCATCATACATCGTATAACTGTAGTCTTTAACATTATTCCTATGCCAATCAACTATTGCTATCCATGGATATCTTTTCACCAGTTTTTTATTCCTGAGCATTTTAGTTTTTCTTCTTTTGGCTTCTCTTTTTCTGCTCATCTTCGTCATCTCCTAAAAATATTTCTTCTGCGGTTTTTCCGGGGTAGAATTTCCGTTCTTCCTCTCTATCTGAATTGCGTAGCTTTGCAAAATGTTCATTCATGGTTTTAAAGACTTTCTTAACAAGCGTCTTCTTACCATGTAGCAATAACCCGTTTATCAAATCCGTATATTCGGAATAAACTGTCAATTTATCTCCGTCTTTATATATCAGATCTATGTGTGTATCCTTGAATAAATGGTTTTCCACAATATAACTATAGCTAATGTCCACAACGTTTTTCGTATCGACCCAACGATTAACTCCACTGCAGGTTATCCGGGTATAGGTGTCCTGTGGTGGTTGATGTTCGTATGCATCATAGCATTCCGAAATCCTATATCCGGGTTCATCGTATTCGTCATCCGGGTCATAATAATATAAACTCCCTTTATAATCGGGAGCACCCACATAGGCATGAACTCCTTTCTCGCCTTCCCAGATAAGACCAAAGAAATCCGTCCACTCAACCGAACGCAATCCAAACCTGGCAACATCCCGCTCGATGGAATAGAAATCCGGCAAAAGATCATTGCTTTGATATATTTCCTTACTTCTCCGAGCTCGCGTTTCTATGTATCGCTCTCTTTGCTCGATGCTATTTTTCAACTGCCATCTCCATCTTTCCGGAAAATATTCTATATAATCGTCGACATATTCCCTGATAACCCTATTATTGCTCTTTCTATTCATATCTACCTGAAATCCCCCTTTGCCCAATCTATTGCATATTCCTCGTCACTATGGCTATAGAATTCTCCTGAATCATGCCGAATAGAATCTTCTATATATACTATTTGTATATATATTATACTATTTCAATAGTTGCTCGCGGTCAATACTTATAGTATATTTTATATACCAATTGTATTTTGAGGTGTATAATGACTGAGAACTATGGAGAACAAATAAAATCCTATAGAATCAAACTAGGTCTTACCCAGAACCAGGTCGCTGCAGAAATGGATGTAACGCCCGGCTATATCAGCAATGTAGAAAACGGCCGAACTGCCATGTCACTTCGTTTTTTGATTTATTATGCCAAACTTATGGGAGTCACGCTTGATGAGCTGGTGGGGAGTCTGGAATCTGAATATACTTCGAATGCTTTAGATAACGCCTTGATGGCGGAGATATCCAAGATGGATGATGCAGAAAAAGAAAAGCTGCTTAAGACAATTAAAATCTGGAAATAGTTCTTCCCAAGGAACGTCCAATCCAAAGTTTTTATGTAGCAATCTAAAGTTTTGTCGATCAATCCAAAGAAAAAGCACCCTGCATCACGCAGAGTGCTCTCATCGTTCATCTGGTGCAAAAAACAGCCGATGATTACTTAAGATCGTCACTGCTACTATCTCAAATTCATTCAAAAACATAACTGTTCTTTGGGCCTAGATATGATTCTTTTGGTGGCCATTTTGTATCCCACAGAACAATTCTCTCCAGAATCAGATTGGGACTCAGCTGGCAATATGACAATCTGTTCACTCCGGCCTTGAAGTGAATACGGGCAGATACGATTTTGGCATTCCGTCTGTTGTCTTCTGTCCACTGGGCGCTCAGGAAAACCGGCCTTGAAGAATCATAGATTGTATTGATTCGAGCCGGTTCCTCCCCATTAACACCGATCTCAAAAAACTGGAAACTCTCGTCATATACCGGAAAAGACGGCGCAAAAATGAATTCCGCATCATATTCACCCGCATCCTCTGCAAAAAACAAATACTCTGCATATGGAAGCGAACCGCTGTCTTCGTTTGTAAGATCTATCGTATTGGGATAAAGCTTCAAACCGCTGCCATGTCTGCCATACGGTTCCATAACTCTGTAACAAGCACTGTCGGTTGCCGTCATTTTCGCAAAATCACGGCCTTCCGCCACGGCATGCCCTGCATGAACCAGTATGCTTCCCTTTGAAATTTCCTTTCCGCTTTTCGCACGGCAGACGCCTTCATAGTATTCTTTTCCGCATGCCCTTACTGTAAGCGTCACGAAACACTCATCACCGTCGCTGATAATGATGGTACCGCTTGAAACGACATCGCTCGGAATAAGTTTTCTATCCACCCTTACCCGAATTCGGTCTGTTCTGTATGTTTTTCCCTCGATCAGATTGGAGAAGTTTCGTATGCATCCATCAGTTCCCTCCGAAGCAACACCAATCCAATCCTTATCTGTCGTTACGGTATAAGATATGGCGTTTTCACTTCCGCAGGAAATCTCCAAAGTAATATCATCTATATCCGGCCTTAGAAAATCGTAAAGGGTGTCCTCTCGCTTCGTATATTCCCTGCCGTCATAGAACCAGGAATCATCTGATTTGGTAACCAGCATCCTGCTTTTCCTTGAAGGATAAACATAAGTTCTCATTGGGAACTGACAGCCGGAATCATTCCAGTTTCGGAAACCGAAATGCTCCGAGAGGGCGTGTCCATAGTATTTCCCGTCTGCAAGTGCATGGAAATCATCAATCAGCTTTCGATCCGCCTCAAGGCCCGCCTCAATCTCCGCACACAGGTCGTTGGCAGTATTTCTGTTCTGATTCGCATAATACTTGTTCCAAGCAGATGCAATCCAGGTCTTGTGCAGATTCGCCGTACCGTAAGCCGGATAATAGATAAGTTCATAGAACGCCGTACGGATTTCTTTCGGAGAGCGTTCCAAAAGCTCATCACAAAGTTTCTGTATCTTCACACATTTTTCATACAAATCCTTGGATTCATCATAATGTGCAGGATGATAGACTCTGTCGTTCATAATCTCATGCTTGCGACGCTCATTAATCAGAGTGTATTCAGATATGATTTCGCATATGGAAACCCTGTCTTCTTTGGAATAATAGTCTCCGAAGATTCTCTCCACCCAGTCCTGTACGAAACAAAAAGCGTTGTTGAGCCGGGCGGAACCGTAATTCTCCATATCAAATGCCATTTTCATTATGTAGGAAAGTTCCAATTCCTGAGATACCAGATCTCCGACATTGACAACAAGGATGTCCTGAATTCCGTAATCATAAGCAGTGCCGAGCTGATCCCAGATGCGCGGAAGATAGGTTGACCCTATCCACTCATATGCATAAGGTCCGCCATGCATATCGACATGATAATACAAACCATATCCGCCATTACGCCCTCTGCGCTCTTTAGCAGGAAGAGTCCTGGTATAACCGAAATTGGTGTCACTGAACATAACCGTTATTCCATCCATCTCCGGATCATCGATTAAACCGGGAGTATTTTCATCACCGTAATAAAATTTTTCAACCTCCGTAAAAAGAACAAACTGTCTTGCCACTTTCGAAAGGTCCGAATTAACACATTTGCGAATCAAATCGTTCTGTGTCTTAATGATGTCCCTCAAAAGTGCAATATTGTCTTCAAGCGATGCCTGAGCCATGATTGCGGTATCCCTCTCGCCACGCATACCCATTGTGATGACATTTTCAAACGGCGCATTACGCTTCAGTCCATCCTCCCAGAAGCGTATGATACCTTCTCTGTTTTCCCTGAAATCCCACGCGTCTCCATAAACAGATTTCGGTCCCCTGACCATTCTGTATTCTTCACCGGTACGCATACATGGTTCGTGATGGGACGTACTCATAACTATTCCCAGTTTATCAGCCAGTTCAGCACTCTCAAGTCCGGGGCCATCCAATGAAAAATTCGAATTCCACATAGCAGGCCACAGATAATTTGCCCTCAGACGAACCATCAATTCAAAAACTTCCGCATAGCATTCGGCATTGATTCCACCAAAACGCTTCTTTGCCCAATTACCAAAAGCCGGCCATTCATCGTTGATAAATATCCCCCTGTACTTAACGGATGGTTCCTTCGAAATGCCAAAAAACGATTCCGAAAGAGATATCTTATCCCGAGCTGCCGGCTTAGCTCCGGACCAGTTAACAAGCGGAGATACTCCACAGCTTTCCGATACAGCAAGCAGCCCATACATAGTGCCACGTTTGTCGGCCCCCTGTATTACGATCCTATCCGCATCACCTTCTTTAACCAGGTCCACTCTGTAGACCTCCCGCTTTATGCTTCCATCCTCATTTCTCAATCCATCTGCAGACAGGATTCCTTCTTCACGCTTTACTCTAAGAAGGTCACTCTTTTCAAGGCTTCCCACAAAAATGGTTGTCCCTTCACCTGAGTCGGATACTCTGTCGCCGAAAACAAGGCGAAGGTCATTTCTGACCCATTCAGCAACCTCCCTGACACCTGCAAAATCATTTTCATCACAAATAATTCTCGTATGCGCATCAATTATCGGGCACTTCATTTTTTTAACACGATCTCCTTCATTCGTTAACCTGCAAAATCTTACACTTTAACATATCTTTGATTCTTGCTATTAGGTTTATCAGGTATTGTCATACGTATCAGTCCTAATTCAATCGCAGGATTAATATAGTTCTTTCGAAGTGTTTCTTTAGACTTTAGTCCAAGTCTGGCCATAATATCATTTGATGTGTACGGGACATCATATTCCATCAGATCAAGCATCTTTTTCACATATTCACTGGTTTCAGCATTTGCTTTATTAACCTGCAATATGACGTCATCCAAAACCTGATCGATCATATCAAGCATAAATTCAATAAAGATGTTGGAATTACCTGACGTATTACACTTGGCAATCGCATCATAATATTGTTCCTGAAATCGCTCTATCTGGCTTTCTAATGGGATATATTCAAATACATTTCTCCAACGATATAGCAAAACCGTATGCCAAAGTCTTGCCATACGCCCGTTTCCATCAGCAAATGGATGTATAAACACAAACTCATAATGAAATACCGCCGCCATTATAAGAGGGTGTACTTTACCTTCGTATTTTTTCACCCATGAAAGCAGATCTTTCATAAGATCAGATACCATGTTTGGTGGGGGAGCAACAAATATGCACTTATCTCCGGAGAACACTCCCTCATCACCTTTACGGTAAACACCTGATTCTTTAACAGTCAGATGCGTCATTATCCCATGGATCTCTTTCAATTGTTTTGCGCTCGAAGGATCGATCTCGGAGATTTTTTCGTAAGCTGCGTAAGCATTCTTTACCTCCTGAATCTCCTTCTGATCCCCTATAACCAAATGACCGTTTATGACATCCCTAACCTCGTTTAAAGAAAGAGAGTTAGCTTCTATCTTTAGTGAAGAGTGAATCGAGCGAATACGGTTGTTTCTACGAAGATGCGGTTTAGATTCCAACTCTTTATGAGCGGTAATCTTTCCAACTTTCTCAGAAATAGCAGATACCTGCTCCAGCATTTTTTCTGAAATTGTATAAGGCGGAATATAAGTCTCCATATGCTTGGCCACTCCATTTCATCTTGCTTACTATCTTACTTATTATCTTACGTATTTCTTTCTTGAACGTCAATTCCTGTATTCGTTTAAATTGGAAGATAGTTACCAAATGCAAAACTGGATTTTCCGCTTCCAGAAACACCGGTAATTGCCGTTAATTTACCTTTAGGTATACAAATATCGATGTTTTTAAGATTATGTTTCTTAACCCCATATGCCTTTATATAGTTTCCCATAATTTCTTCTCAAACCGGTAGTTGTAATTTACAGTCTTCCTCATCGACTTCTTTAATTGCAACCGATACGCCGGATGTCTTACAGCCAAGTGTCTCGGCTATCATATCTCTTCCCGTTAATTGACTTACCATTTTCCATCCGAATCTGTTTTTTACCAGACTTTCTTTTTCAGGTCTGAACCCAAGATCATAATACACTTTACAGGCAAGCCAGGTATTGGTCTGGGTGTGGATCTTTACTTTTTCATAGCCCAACTCTTTCATAACTCTCAAAGTATATGTGATAAGGGGTTTCGAAAGGCCCTTACCCTGTTCTTCCTTCTTGACTGCGACCCAGTGAAGCTGACCTTCTCCGGGTCTTCTGTCTCCATGAATATCATAGAATGCCGTAGCCGTGGCAATCTTCTCTCCGGTGCTGTTCTCTATAAATATCATTCTCTCCGAAAGTTCGTCTTCACGCCCGCCATAATAACGTTCCCAGCATTCCTCACCATGCTTATAGTCAAGTACCTCTTCCGCAGACAATTCTATATTTATCCATGCCGTCTTATCACCCGGTTTATACTTCGCGAAACGATAACCCTCAGGCAGGTCCATCTGAGGTATTTCCTGCAGCTCACCCTCAAACAAAAGATCAACATAGCACAGCATATTATCATGCGTCTTATACTTACACGGATCAGGAGCCTCAATACCGGCAAGTACACTGCATACATCTTCCTCGATATCCCTGAGATACTTTATGCGGTCTATCGTATTCTTAACCTCATCTTCTCCCAACCGGATATCTTCTTCGTTTGATCCTTCCATTCCAAGTGCACGCCGGATGTTATACTCGAGCCATTCCAACCAAGTATAGGATATCCCAAACAATTCATCATAGGAACGAAATCCATTGTCATATGCAGACAGATATCCTTCAAAAAAAACTGCAAGGTTTTCTTTGGAGTATTTACCATTTACAGTCCCCGCCCATTGAAGCGCCAAATTGAGACAGGATGCGATTGGATTGCCTCTCTCAAGACATTCAAGGTCAATCACACACGCCTCATCCTCATGCCACATGATGTTCTTAGGATCCATATCCGGATCATCTATCGCACTCATAGCAGGCAGCATGCGTCTTGCGTTATTCATTTTATCCTGAGCCTCCCTAAGAAGAAGCAGATTATCAGTGATCAGCCCGGCAATGACGCTTTTTTCCTTATCAGCCTCGGACGCATATGCTTCAAAATCTATATCACTGACCTCAGGCTCTTCCGGCTCTGTATTCTGAGGATCAATCTTATGGACCCTTCCCAGAATCTCACCCGCCATATAGCACTGCTGCTTCGATATGGCGTTATAATCCGTAATACTCCCTTCCTGCCATCGGAAAATGTAATAATAATTCCCATCATCCTCTATCATCTTCTTTCCGTCAAAAGAAAGCGCCGGAACAATTGGAATCCCCTCTTTCTCTAAAATGCTCTCAAACTCTTCCGCCCTTGCATAATTATCCAAAACCCCGGGACGCTTCATAACCTCGGGATTCAGACACTTAACTGCATATATCTTCGATTCCGTCCTGACTTTATACATCCTATGCATAAGCCCGCCGGAGACCGGCTCTATGGTTCCGCACACATTCCCCAGTCCACATTTACGAAACAATGCGGATATTTTGTAACTTAGTTCTCTCATCTCTGATCATCAATCCCCTCAAACAGCTCACCCTCATATTCCATGATCACATGTCCTGCTCACTACTTTTTCTTCGGGGCAGGTAGTTCTTCATACATCGCCTCTAACAGATTGCGAAGAAACTCTTTGTTCTCAACATTTTCGACAAGGAGCATCTCCTTCGCACCCTCGTATGGAAGTTCCAGACCGGCTTCCGGCATCAATTTCACAGCAGACTTTACAGGCTTCACAAGAAAACGGTCATCATAAATGCCACCAACTACTTTTCCACGATAATAGATGATGTATTCTCCCATCATCGCCCTGTAAGTTATATCATCCAGCTCTGAAAGCTGTTCTAATATGAAATCCAAATAATCTTTGCTCGATGCCATTATTATTCCTCCGTATCGCTTCCATCAACGGATAAAGCATCATCATATCCGCTTTCCTTGTCATCAATACCCTTTACCGGATTGATCAAAAACAGGCCGTCACGGTTGCAGTAGAAGAATATCCTTCTGACTCCCCTGATCTTAAACCGTGCTTCAGCGCTCCATTCCGGATAGAGCTTCACCATCTGCATATCATTGGATGAAGCCGCCGCCACAAACGAAATATAATGCTCTTTTGTCATGCTGTGATCGATACGCACATAATATTCATCTTCAACTCGCTCAATAAAGACCATGTGACGCTCATCTGTTGGTTCCGCCTCTAAAGGTATGAGCTGGATACCGTGACAATGGATAGCCGCCTCCCCCATACTGTGTATCACATTACCGCAGATTGGACAAACATAGAACTTCGACCGCAGCATATTTGCGGATACATTCGCATTGTGAATGGTATTACCCGATATCAGCTCTGTAACTGAAATCTTAAATGCCTTCGCTATAGGCTCCAGCAGAGTAATATCCGGCAATCCTCTCATGTTTTCCCATTTTGAGATACTTTTGTCAGTTACTCCCAGCCTTTCTGCCAGCTGAAGCTGTGTCATCTTGTTCTTTTCTCGCAATTCCTTAATAACTGCACCTGTAACATATTGGTTCATTTTCGTTCTCACCTCCATGCACAGATTGTAAATCTGTTTTTCTAATGATGATACCTACGGAGAGTAGAGCCCTCTTATACTGTTTATGTTATGCTCTTACATCTATTCAAGATATCGCTTTGCCGCAGTCAGGGCAGAACCTCCCTGCTGCTCCCCTGTACCCGCACGAACACTGTATTTCACCTTCAGCGAGGGGCACTTCATCTTCCTTAACCCTGGTAAGACCTACTGTCTTTACACGACGCAATTAAAGACATCCAAGCCAACTCCGTCTACTAAAAAATCTTCAAGAGAACCGGCAATATATATCATCGAATCAGCTTCCAAATCACTAAATGGCACAATGTATAATCCTGGACCTTTTTCGCCATTGGCATATAAAACCGCATTGCTGCATTCATCATCACCTATTGCCAAGGAATCAGGTATATACTGCTGAATATGATATGCGTCATTCAGTTCAATGCATCCCTTGGCACCCCATAACCTGAAATACTTTTTCTTATCTACACATATTTCAAGTTCTGTACTCTCCCTGATTATATCCAGATATTCTTTAGGAATATCGAATGAAGAGTAGCGGACTAATTCATTTATTTCCGCGTCAGTCGAACGGGGACTGCTGCTTGCCACAATAAGTGCACTGTTCATTCGGATTAAAATGCTCATATGGTCTCTTCCGGTAAATACTATTAACCTGTTGATTATCCAAGCTAAGGGTCAGCTTACTATTCATAACATGCATTCCTCTTTTCATGAGAAAAACTCCCATTCAAACCCAAATACACATATTTGAGCCTGTTTTGCACTAAATATTATATAATGCCGGGATTCAAAAATCGTCATCCTACGTCAATGGCAGGCAATACCTTTTGCTCGATAAAATCCACTCTGTCAAATATCCTCGGCTTAAACGTACCTGTCACTCCAACAGATACTTTTTTCTCTTTGTTTATATAGATGATATTTCCGCTGTCACCAATCGCCGCATATACCTCTTTATCATCATAGGGTTTGTACCATAAGTAGCCATAGTTCATGAAGCCAAACCGTTCGCCTAACTTGAGATGGGGAGAGAGCATATCTTTCAGATATTCTTCTGAGATTATTCTATTTCCGTTATATAGGCCATCATTCAACACCATAGCGCCGATTACAGCCATATCTTTCGCTGACATACATAATCCCCAGCCCGCAGTAACGCAGCCCCGAGGGTCGCTGTACCATTCATATTTCCTTGGATTCTTATTCATGAAAAAATCAAACTGATCTTCTTTGGAGCTGTCTCCATGCGCTATTCGCTCAGGAAGGTTCAACGGTACAAACAGATTATTGTTGGCAAAATCTATGCACTTCTCATCGGCTGCCTTCTCGATTATCCCTGCCAAAATCTGAACACCAAGCGTAGCATATCTGAACTCACCTATAATTCCGCTACGCCCTCCGAGATAATCAAGTATCGCATACGTAAAATCCTGTGAAGTACACACCTTCTTCCAGGGTTCTGACCTGCCTTTATAAGGAGCTGTCATAGTGAGCAGATTCCTGATCGTGACATCATATATGGTCTTCTCCCCACGCTTTACAATGTAATCAGGGAAAAAATCCATCACCTTTTGATCCACGTTTTTGATAAAGCCCTTGTCCAACGCAATTCCTACAAGTAACGCCATAATTCCTTTGGTAACAGAATTGACATTCATAGCATTTAAGGTCTTAAATCCGTGCCAGCAGTCGTCATAAACATCCAGCCCCTCTTTAATCGCATAAATCTGGCAAATGTTACTCTCGTTTCCGGTGCTTTCAGAAACGTATTTATGAAGTTGTTCTTTCGTCATTAAAAGCCTCCTCTTAGGAATGATTCGGACGTCCTAAGAAAAGGCTAATATGATTAAAAATTGTTTTCAAGAAAAATCTTAAAAATCTGTATATTTAACTCAAGACTATTCTTAGTCCTGACTTGATGATCTTGCCAACAGTTTTGTCACCAACCAATATCTTGCAGGGAGTTATAGAGCCAAAGCCATAGTTGCATTCACAGCAGGCATAGTCATTACATTTCGGGCAAATATACAGTGAATTATTCCCAACCACAGACTCAAATTCGCAATAACATTTTTGACATTGTATGTGTTTTTTAGCATTTATCCCGATCATATAAGACTCCATTTAAAGAATGATGTTCTATATCCCGGATTTCTATTTACTTTATATAATTTGCCACAGGATTTGCATTTTACAGTGGCATACTTCGATGAGTCAGCATAATCATCTATTATTTCATAATCGATAGGATCCTCACCGATTATTTCGACATATTCATCAAGAAGAGGACTATTCGGTTTATCATCAATAAACAAGGAACATACGCATCCCTGCAATAATGGTCTTCCATCATCGAATCGAATTTGCCTACGTTCCTCAACCGGTATTTGTGAAAAGAAAACGCAGTGATACCCCCTCGGGTAGTTTTCTATAATTTTAATCTCCCCAAAATCGAGTTTTCCGTCTTTCTTATCAAACAACAAGCATAATGTATCAAAATATCCCATGAGGGTAGCTTTTCTATTACGAAATATTACGTTGTTTTTTTGATTTCTAAGACACATTTATATCCTCAGTTGCTCTTTCTGTGTATAAGTATTTCCTATCTGACAAGAATCTATATTTAATTAGTCTGTTATCCTGAAATTCCGGTTTAATGCTATATCACGTACTTCCTCATGGTCTGTGCCAGTAGTTCATCGTCTCCCATGGCAAGTATTTCTTCCTTATCAGCCCACTTATAGTCACAGGTCTCCCCTTCCTGGAGAATAACGCTTTCCTTGTCACAACTCGTGATGCATACAAATGCATAATATGCGCTATGTGTTTCATCCTTGACAAAACGTTCCTTTTCTTCGAGGGTATCAGCGATTATTCCCGTTTCTTCTCTCAGTTCACGTAATGCACCCTCAATTGCGGATTCCCCTTGCAAAACCGAGCCACCCGCAGTTGCTTCCCAGTACAAAGGATAAGCCTTACCGGGGGAACGTCTCATCAGCAGGTATTGGCCATCGACATGACGCACAAGTATAAAGACCACCATGTGATAAATCCCCTTGGGTATGCTGCTCTCCTCTCCACGGATAAGTGTAATGCCTTCTATCTTCTTAAAATTTCTGTCATATGCATCCCAAAGTTCCATTTTCTTCTTCCTCTCAAAGTCAAAGTATAATTTCTGATTAAGCAGAACGATCCCTATATGCACTTACAGAAATCTAATATTTCCTGTTTTCTTGATTCTACATCCGCTTTATATTCGATAGATGTCAGCCCAAGATGACACACACTCTCTATCTCCAAATGACCATAAAAATGTTCTATGCTTCCGATGATCCGCTCACATTCCGGCATATTAGGTCCGGTTCTCAAAGCAATTGTAAAGCCTTTCTTGCCAGGCTTAATAGTTGCATGCGGCTCGTGCGTATTGCACCAAGGTGTACATCTGTCGATGAATGCCTTGAACTGCCCGGGAATATCTGCCCAGTATGACGGAGAAACAGAGACAATAATATCTGCCTCATCATATTCTCTCATTATATTCTCGATAACACCTGCATCACTCATGACACACTTCGC